>URVR01000038.1 GCA_900551355.1 uncultured Eubacteriales bacterium
ACGAGATTCCTCTACGTCTCGTGGGCTCGGAGATGTGTATAAGAGACAGTCCGCCGCCTGTTCCCGCCGGTCATCACCGGCACGGTGGTGTTCACCATCGGCCTTTCCCTGTACCCCACGGCCATCCACTACATGGCCGGAGGCACCGGCAACACCTACGAGTCGGTGGTGACGGAGCGCGGCCTTAGCGAGGCGCTGGTCTACGGCTCGTGGCAGAACTGGGCCATCGCGGCGTTCACGCTGGCGGTGGTGCTGCTGCTGACCAACCACGGGAAGGGCATCTGCAAGCTGGCGTCCATCCTGCTGGGCATTCTGGCGGGCTACGCCGTGGCGTTCATCGCGGGGATGGTGGATCTGTCCGGTGTCGCCGGGGCGTCCTGGTTCTCTCTGCCGGAGGTGCTGCCCTTCGGCGTCACGTTTGAGGCCTCCGGCTGCATCGCGCTGGGGCTGCTGTTCGCCATCAACTCCATCCAGGCCATCGGCGACCTGACCGCCACCACCGTGGGCGGCATGGACCGGGAGCCGACGGACCGGGAGCTGCAGGGCGGCATCGTGGCCTACGGCGTCAGCAACATCCTGACGGCGCTGCTGGGCGGTCTGCCCACGTCCACTTATTCCCAGAACGTGGGTATCGTGGCCACCAATAAGGTGATAAACCGGTGGGTGTTCGCCATGACCGGCGGCTTTCTGCTGCTGGCGGGCGTGGTGCCCAAGTTCTCCGCCATCCTGACCACCATCCCCCAGTGCGTGCTGGGCGGCGCCACGGTGGCGGTGTTCTCCACCATCGCCATGACCGGCATGAAGCTCATCGCGGGGGAGGGCATCACCGCCCGCAACACCACCATTGTGGGCCTGTCGGCGGCGCTGGGCGTGGGCATCTCCCAGGCGGCGGACGCGCTGGCACAATTCCCGGAGGCCGTCACCACCATCTTCGGCAAGTCCCCGGTGGTCATCGCCACGCTGATGGCGGTGTTCCTGAATCTTGTGCTGCCGCGAGAGGACAAATAGAGCATGGCCGTCCCCGTCAGGCGGGGGCGGTGAAACGGGTATTTGGCGTCGGCGCCGGATGCCCGTTTTTTGCGGAAGGCGTGTAGTATTTGCGGCTGGAACCGTAGTATATAGGCAGAGCAGGAAAGGAGGCGGCGTGAAAATGGAGGACGCAGGGATCATTGAGCTGCTGTTCGCCCGGTCCGAGCAGGGGATACGGGAGCTGGACGCCAAATACGGCGGGACGTGCCGCAGGCTGTCCTACAACATCGTGAACGACTGGCAGGACGCGGAGGAGTGTGTCAACGACGCTTATCTGGGCGCGTGGAATGCCATCCCACCGGCACGGCCCGACCCACTGGCGGCGTATCTCTGCCGGATCGTCCGGAACATCTCGCTGAACGCCTGCCACCGGCGGGAGGCGGCCAAGCGCGGCGGGCGCTATGCGGCAGCCATGGAGGAGATCGAGGCCTGCATGGCGGCGCCCGGCACGGTGGAGACGGAGGTGGAGGCCGGGGAGCTGGCCCGCGGCATCGAGAGCTTTTTGGATACGCTGTCCGCCGAAAACCGGGTGATCTTCATGCGCCGCTACTGGTTTGCCGACAGCTGCCGGGACATCGCGGTGCTGACGGGGCTGACGGAGAAAAATGTCTCCGTCCGGCTGACCCGCCTCCGCCGGCAGCTGAAGCATTATCTGACGGAAAGGGGGATGCTGGGATGAATGGGGAGAAATTCACAACCGCCATGGGCCAGATCGGCGACAGGTATGTGGAGGAGGCGCTTTTCTATGCCGCACCGTCCGCGGCCAACGTGCGCCGCAGACGGCTGGGTGTCCTGCTGGCTGCCGTCATCGCCACGCTGGCGCTCTGCGGCTTTGCGTCCCATGAGCTGGGACTGTTGGACCCGTGGTTCCAGACGCCGTCTGACGATCCGGTGCAGGTGGTTCGCAGCGCCATCGAGGGACAGGCGGACAAGGCGTATACGATCTGTGTGCGGGTGGAGGAGATCGCGGTGGACGAGACGGAGACGGCGCGTGCCGCCGCCATGTACGCCGGCAGCGAGCTGGCGGAGGCGCGCGGGTGGACGGACGCCTATCTGGCGGAGCACTTTGTGGCGGTGCGGGCGCGGTATTATACGGCATACGACCACACCAAAACGTTTATGAACGACGGGTACACGGAGCAGTATTTCTACCTGACGCGGGACGCAAGGACCGGGAAATGGGGGATCGCGGAAAACACCGCGCCCAATACAGGCGCGAGACCGTAAAAAGCGGGAGCCGCCCGGAGGGCGGCTCCCGTTCTATCTTCGCTTATGCTTCGTCCAGCTCCAGCACCACGGGGCAGTGGTCGCTGCCGGTGATCTCCGGCCAGATGTCGGCGCGCTTCACGCGGGGCATCAGCCGCTGGGACACGATGAAATAGTCGATGCGCCATCCGGCGTTGTTCTCCCGGGCGTGGAAGCGGTAGCTCCACCAGGAGTAGGCACCGGTGCGGTCGGGGTACAGGGCGCGGAATGTGTCCACAAAGCCGCTGGAGAGCAGCTGGGTCATCTTGGCCCGCTCCTCGTCGGAGAAGCCGGGGTTCATCCGGTTGGACTGGGGGTTCTTCAGGTCGATCTCCTGATGGGCCACGTTCAGGTCGCCGCAGTAGACCACCGGCTTCTGGGCGTCCAGCTCCATGAGATAGGCGCGGATGTCGTCCTCCCACTCCATACGGTAGTCCAGACGGGCCAGCTGGTCCTTGGAGTTGGGGGTGTAGCAGCAGACCAGATAGAAGTCCTCAAATTCCGCGGTGATGACCCGCCCCTCGTGGCGGTGGACATCGCCGCCGAAATCATAGGTCACGGACAGGGGCGCGCGGCGGGTGAACACGGCGGTGCCGGAATAGCCCGCCTTGTCGGCGCTGTTCCAGAACCGCTGGTAGCCCTCCAGCTCGAAGGACGCCTGCTCGGGACGCATCTTCGTCTCCTGCAGGCAGATGACGTCCGCATCCGCCAGCGCGCAGAAGTCCAGAAAGCCCTTGTTCAGGCAGGCCCGCAGGCCATTGACGTTCCATGAGATCAGCCGCATGATGAAAGCCCTCCGTGTTTCTCTGTACTGCGGCCATTGTACCACAGCTTTGCGCCGGACACAATCCGGTTTTGCACAGCAGGTCAGGAAAAACGGACTTGACTTGCACCGGGCTTCGGGATATATACTATACACATGAACGCAAAGAACGGAGGTATTCCTATGAGCAAGAAGCTGGTAGCGTATTTTTCCGCGTCCGGTGTGACGGCGCAGGTGGCCGGGAAGCTGGCGGAGGCCGTGGGCGCGGACCTGTTTGAGATCGCCCCCAAGGTGCCCTACACCAAGGCGGATCTGGACTGGATGGACGCCAAATCCCGCAGCACTGTGGAGATGAAGGATCCCGGCTCCCGTCCGGAGCTGGCGGCGGCGCTGCCCAATGCGGCGGACTACGACACCGTCTATGTGGGCTTTCCCATCTGGTGGTATGTGGCCCCCACCATTGTCAACACGTTTCTGGAGAGCATCGACCTGAGCGGCAGGACCGTGGTGCCCTTCGCCACCTCCGGCGGCAGCGGCATGGGCAAGACCAACGAGCGTCTGGCCCCCAGCTGCAAGGGCGCGAAGCTGCTGAACGGCAAGGTGTTCAAGCGCAGCGTCAGCCGCGAGGAGCTGGCGGCGTGGGCCGAGAGCCTGTAAGAACGTAAACAGAAAGCCTCCCGCTGTCCCTGCGGACAGCGGGAGGCTTTTTGCGCCTTTACAGCGCCTCGAAGTGATAACGCGGCTTGCCGAGGCTCTTTTTGCCGTATTCGATGGCCTCCGCGGGGCAATAGCAGATGCAGGCCATGCAGTGGGTACAGCCCTGACCCCAGACGGGCCTGCCGTCCCGGATGGTGATGCTGTTGGTGGGACAGCGCCGGGCGCACTGGCCGCAGCCGGTGCAGGCGTCGCTGACGGTGAAGACCTTCGCCTTCACGATGCAGGCGTAGAAAATGGGGTTCACCGGCCCGCTCATGAGGCGGTCATAGAGGTTGTCGCGGGGCGGCGGGAAGGCATTGCCGTCCCGGACGGCGGCGATGGCCCGGTCTATGTCCGGCTGGGCGCGGGCCACGATCTGCCGGGCCTCCTCCGGCTGCGGGGCGTTGAACATGGCGATGTAGTTCTCCGGCATGACGAGCTGCGCCGTGCCCATATAGCCGATGCCCCTGGCCTGGCAGAGCGCACGGTTGTACTTGGCGGCGCTGCCGATCTCACTGCCGCAGGTCATGACGAACCACGCCTGCCGCGCGCCGACAAGCTCCGTGCGCAGCAGCCAGTTCTCCACGATGCGGGGGATGCGCCACGCGTAGGTAGGCGTGACGAGGATCAGGCGCGCACCTGTCTCGATGGGCGCGGTGTCGCCCGCCTTGATGCGGTCGTTCAGGCACAGCAGCGGCTCACCCAGCGCGTCCGCCATGCGCTGGGCCGCGTATCTGCTGTTTCCGGTGCCGGAAAAGTAAAGGATCATGGCAAAACCTCCCTGTTCTCTGCAATAAGCATACAACGAACTATCAGGAAAATCTATAGTTTTTTGGAGGAAGATGGATCTATTCATTGCCTGGCGAGGCGGTATAGCGAGGACGGAGCCGCTCCGGCGGGGCGGAAGAGACGCCTTTCGCGGGGGAGGAGCACAGCGCTTTGGTTTTTCTGAAAAATTTTCAGCCGCCGCCATATTTCGCCTTGACTTTTGGGGCTGTATCGTGTAAGATATTCACTGTTGTAAAGGCGTATAACTTTACAGAAGGAGGAACTCCCGTGAAAAACCAGACCTACCGCATGACCATGCTGTTCGATTTTTACGGTGACATCCTCACCGACCGGCAGCGCGAGCTGTTCGACCTCTACTATAATGAAGATCTGTCGCTGGCGGAGATCGCGGAGAACTGCGGCATCTCCCGGCAGGGAGTGCGGGACGTGATCGTCCGGGCCGAGGCCGCCATGAACGAGCTGGAGGACAAGACCGGCCTGCTCAAGCGGTTCATGCGCATGCAGGACAGCGTGGATGCCATCGTGGCCGCCGCCAACGAGATCAAGACCATCAACTACCGGCAGTATGAGAACCACCGGCTGGAGGAGCTGGCCGACAGCATCATTGCCGGAGCCGGCGTTCTGAAGGAGTAATCCATGGCATTTGAGGGACTGAGCGAAAAACTGAATGCGACCTTCAAGCGCCTCCGGGGCAAGGGCCGCCTTACCGAGGCCGACGTCCGGGAGGGCATGCGCGAGGTGCGCATGGCGCTGCTGGAGGCCGACGTCAGCTACAAGGTGGTCAAGGACTTTGTGGCATCCGTCACGGAGAAGTGCATCGGCGCCGACGTGCTGGACAGCCTGACCCCCGCCCAGCAGATCGTGAAGATCGTGGATCAGGAGCTGACAGCCCTGATGGGCGGTACCAACGCCCGGCTGACCACCGCGTCCAAGGGCCCTACCGTTGTGATGATGGTGGGTCTGCAGGGTGCCGGTAAGACCACCAACGGCGCCAAGCTGGCGGGCCTCATGCGCCGCCAGTACGGCAGACGCCCGCTGCTGGCCGCCTGCGACGTCTACCGTCCCGCCGCCATCACCCAGCTGCAGGTGGTGGGCAAGCAGCTGGACATCCCCGTGTTCGAGATGGGGCAGATCGACCCCGTGACCATCGCAAAGGAAGCCATCAAGTACGCGGCCGACCATGGCAACGACATAGTGTTTCTGGATACCGCCGGACGGCTCCACATCGACGAGGCGCTGATGGATGAGCTGAAGGCCGTCAAGGCCGCGGTGAAGCCCAACGAGATCCTGCTGGTGGTGGACGCCATGACCGGTCAGGACGCGGTCAACGCCGCCAAGGCGTTTGACGAGGCGCTGGGCATCGACGGCGTGCTGCTGACCAAGCTGGACGGCGACGCCCGAGGCGGCGCGGCCCTGTCCATCCGGGCGGCCACCGGCAAGCCCATCAAGTTCGTGGGCACCGGCGAAAAGCTGGACATGATCGAGCCGTTCCACCCCGACCGTATGGCCTCCCGCATCCTGGGCATGGGCGATATGCTCACGTTCATCGAAAAGGCGGAGCAGCAGTACGACGAGGAGCAGGCCAAGAAGCTGGAGGAGAAGCTGCGCAAGAACCGGCTGACCCTCGGCGACTATCTGGATCAGCTGGAACAGCTGCAGAACATGGGCGATCTGAGCCAGATCGCGGATATGCTGCCCGGCGGCATGGCCAAGGGCTTTGACCCCAGCCAGATCGACGAGAAGCAGATGGCACACAACAAGGCCATCATCCGCAGTATGACCCCCAGGGAGCGGGAAAATCCTCAGATCCTTAACGCCAGCCGCAAAAAGCGCATCGCCGCCGGCTGCGGTCTGGAGGTGGTGGACGTCAACCGCCTGCTGAAGTCCTTCGAGATGCTGCAGCAGATGACAAAGGCCATGACCAAGGGCAAGTTCCGCGGTATGATGGGCGGTATGCCCAATATGAACCGGATGCACGGCTTCGGCCGGAAGAAGCGGCTGAAATAAACGTGTGTAAGTGCAGAAGCATTTAACAAATAAACATACAAATAATACATGGAGGAAAAATAACTATGGTCAAGATTCGTCTGAGAAGAATGGGCGCTAAGAAGGCTCCTTACTACCGCGTGGTCGTCGCTGATTCCCGCTATCCCCGTGATGGCCGCTTCATCGAGGAGATCGGCACCTACGATCCCTGCGTGTCCCCCGCCAAGATCAGCATCGACGCTGACCGTGCCCGCGAGTGGATCAAGACCGGCGCTCAGCCCACTGAGACCGTTCGTGCGCTGCTGAAGAAAGTCGACGTTCTGTAAGCCGGGGGCAAAGCCATGAAGGATTTGCTGCTGTATATCGCCAGAAGCCTTGTGGAGCATCCCGACCAGGTGTCCGTCACCGAGGTCGAGGAGGGCGATGAGCTGACGCTGCAGCTGCGTGTGGCCCCTGAGGACATGGGCAAGGTTATCGGCCGTCAGGGCCGCATCGCCAAGGAGATCCGCACCGTGGTGCGCTCCTATGCCCAGCGCACCGGCGCAAAGGTTTCGGTGGATATCGTTGATTGACGAGAGAAGCTCCCGCTTTAGGCGGGAGTTTCTTTTTTGTCGCTTTTCTTTTGGGTAATGCTGGTGTATAATAAATGGAAGTATGCAAATGAACACTGAGGAGGTCCCGCCATGTATGAAAATCGCCGGGAGATCATGCCGGATGTATTCCTGACCTATCTGCCCGCCCGCAAATTCAAGACAAGCCGCCTGACGCTGAATCTCGTCACCGGACTGGACCGCGCCACCGCGTCCGCCAATGCGCTGCTGCCCGCCGTGCTGAGCCGCGGCACTATGCGCCACCCGGATATGGAGAGCCTGTCCGCCGCCATGGATACGCTGTACGGCGCCACGGTGGACAGCGTCGTCCGCAAGAAGGGGGAGCGCCAGTGCATCGGCTTTGCCGCAGGCTTCATCGATGACGCCTTCACGCCCCGCGGCGAAAAGCTGCTGGAGCCGGTGGCGGAGCTGATGGGCGAGATGCTGCTGGAGCCGGTGACCCGGAACGGCAGCTTCCTGGCCGAGTATGTGGACAGTGAGAGGGCCAATCTCATCGACGCCATCCGTTCGCTGCGCAACGACAAGCGGGACTGGGCGGAGATCCGGCTCATGCAGGAGATGTGCGCCGGTGAGCCGTACAGCATCCTGCGCCTGGGCGACGAGGAGACAGCGGCGAAGCTGAACAACCATTCCCTGTACCGCCACAGCCGCGCCCTGCTGGCAGGCAGCCGGGTGGAGGTGATCTACTGCGGCAGCGCGGAGCAGCAGCGGGTGGAGGATGCGGTGCTGTCGGCGCTGGCAGCTCTGCCCAGAGGCGCCGCTGCGCCCCTGCCCGCCATGGTGCAGCTGCCGCCACGGGAGACGCCCCGGATGGTGACGGAGGTCATGGATGTGAATCAGGGTAAACTGTCGCTTGGCTACCGCTGCACCACGGAGGATGTGCCGGCCATGATCCTGGCCAACCTGATCTTCGGCGGCACCAGCAATTCCAAGCTGTTCCTCAACGTGCGGGAGAAGCTGTCTTTGTGCTACTACGCCTCCAGCAGCTATGCCCGCAGCAAGAATATCATGACCGTCTCCAGCGGCGTGGAGCAGAAGGACTGCGACCGCGCCATGGAGGAGATCGCCCGGCAGCTCACCGCCGTGCAGAACGGCGAGTGGGAGGATTGGGAGCAGGAGGGCGCCCTGCAGGCCATGCTCAGCTCCCTGACGTCCCTGCCGGACTCCCAGGGCGCGCTGGAGAACTACTACCTGGGCCAGATCGCCACAGACGCCGGCGAGACGCCGGAGGAGCTGACCGCGGCGCTGCGGGAGGTCACGAAGGAGCGCATCATGGCGGCGGCCCGGTCCGCCAAGCTGGACACCGTGTACTTCCTGCACGGAAAGGAGGAGGCGTAACATGGCACATTCCGAAAAGACCGTCTATCCCCGCATCGGCGAGGAGGTCATTCGCACAACGCTGGAAAACGGCCTGCCGGTGTTCGTCGTCCCCAAGAAGGACTATCGCCGCAAGTACGCCATGTTCGCCACCCGCTACGGCGGCATGGATATGCGCTTTCAACTGAACGGCCAGTGGCTGGACACCCCCGCCGGCATCGCCCACTATCTGGAGCACAAGATGTTCGACACCGAGGCGGGCAACGCTTTGCAGGAGCTGGCGAAAAACGGCGCGGAGCCCAACGCCTTCACGTCTAACGCCATCACCTGCTACTACTTCGACTCCACGGAGAAATTCTACGAGAATCTGGAGATTTTGCTGTCCTTCGTGTCCGTGCCCTACTTCACCGAGGAGAGCGTGGAGAAGGAGCAGGGCATCATTGCCCAGGAGATCAACATGATCGAGGACAATCCGGAATGGCAGGTGTACAAGCGGCTGATGCAGTCGCTGTACCACACCAGCCCCGCCCGCACCTCCGTGGCCGGCTCGGTGGAGAGCATCCGCCAGATCACGGCACAGACGCTGTACGACTGCCATAAGGCGTTCTACACCCCGGCCAATATGTGCCTTGTGGTGGTGGGCGATGTGGACGCGGACAAGGTGCTGGAGACGGCGCGCCGCATCCTGCCGGAGAGCAGCGGCCCCGACATCCCCCGGGATCACGGCCCGGCGGAGGACCTGACGGCGGCGCAGCCGGAGACCAGCTGCACCATGGAGGTGGCCATGCCCACATTCCTGGTGGGCTTCAAGTGCGCGCCCCAGCCCGACGGCCCGGAGCAGATGCGTGCCACCGCCATCGGCGAGTTGGCCTGCGACCTGATGATGGGCGAATCCAGCCCGCTGTACGCCCGGCTGTACAGCCAGGGGCTTATCAACGGCTCCTTCGGCGCCAGCTACGACATCCTGCCTGGCGCGGCCTATGTCTACGCCGGCGGCGACAGCAAGGACCCCCGCGCCGTGGCGCAGGCCATTCTGGCCGAGGCAGAGCGGCTGGGGAAGGAGGGGCTGGACGAGGCGTACTACCGCCGCATCGTCAACGCCAACTTCGGCGCGGCGCTGAAGGCACTGAACTCCTTTGAGTCCATCGCAGTCTCCATGGCGGAGGGCTGCTTCCGCCGCTACGATGCCTACCGGTTTCCGGAGGTCTACGACAGCATCACCCAGCAGGATGTGCTGAATTTCATCCGCGACAGCTTTGCAGAGAGCCATATGGCCCTCTCCGTGATATACCCGAAGGAGGGTTGACCCTTGCGCATTATGACTGACAGTCCCATCCGCTTTCCGGGACTTTTCGGCGACTGGGAGTTCACCGCTTCCAGCACCGCCTTCCACATCGGCGGGAAGGCCATCTACTGGTACGGCATCCTCATCGCGCTGGGCGTGGTGCTGGCGCTGTGGTTCTGCATGACGCAGAAGGAGAAGTACGGCATCACCGAGGACGATCTGCTGGACGCCGTGCTGTGGGGCATCCCGCTGTCCATCGTGGGCGCCCGGCTGTACTATGTCATCTTCTATCTGGATCTGTTCAAAAACGCCGACGGCTCCTTTGACTGGGGCGGCGCCGTGGCCATCTGGGACGGCGGTCTGGCCATCTACGGTGCGGTGATCGCCGCGTTTCTGGTGGGGCTGGTGCTGTGCAAAAAGAAGGGCATGAAGCTGGGCGCGCTGACCGATCTCATCGTTATGGGCTTCCTTATCGGACAGGCCGTGGGCCGCTGGGGCAACTTCATGAACCGGGAGGCCTTCGGCACCGAGACGACCATGCCGTGGCGCATGGAGCTGACCACGACCATGGGGACGAGCGTGGCCGTCCATCCCACATTCCTGTATGAGAGCCTGTGGAACGTGGTGGGGCTGCTGCTTCTGGTGTTCATCGTGTCCCGCGCCCGCCGGTTTGACGGCGAGAACACATGGTTCTACTTCCTGTGGTACGGCCTGGGCCGCTTCTGGATCGAGGGTCTGCGCACCGACAGCCTGTACCTGTTCGACTGGACCATCGGCGGGCAGCCCATCCGGGTCAGTCAGGCGCTGAGCCTTGTGATGGTGCTGGTGTCCGCGTTTATGCTGTTCTACAACCTGAAGCTCCATCCTCACAAGCCGGAGGAGCTGTACGTCAACCAGAAGGCCGCCCGTAAGGCGGCGGAGGCCTCCCAGGAGCCGCCGCAGGACAATGCTGAATAAACAAAAAGGACTCCGACCTCACGGTCGGAGTCCTTTTTGTTTACAGTACCTTGCTGAGGAAGTCCTGCAGCCGGGGGTCCTTGGGATGATCGAAGATGTCCGCCGGTGTACCCTCCTCCAGGATCTTGCCGTCGGCCATGAACACCACCCGGTCGGCCACCTCGCGGGCAAAGCCCATCTCGTGGGTGACCACGGCCATGGTCATGCCGTCTCTGGCCAGATCCCGCATGAGGTCCAGCACCTCACCCACCATCTCCGGGTCCAGCGCGGAGGTGGGCTCGTCGAACAGCATGACCTCCGGATCCATAGCCAGCGCCCGGACAATGGCGATACGCTGCTTCTGGCCGCCGGAAAGCATGTTGGGGTACTCGTTGGCCTTGTCGGAGAGGCCGATACGAGCCAGCAGGGCCATGGCCTGCTCCCTGGCGGCCGCGGCGGTCTTTTTCTTCAGGGTCACGGGCGCCATGGTGATGTTCTGCAGCACCGTCTTGTGGGGGAACAGGTTGAAATGCTGGAACACCTGTCTCTTATACACATCTCCGAGCCCACGAGACGTAGAGGAA
>URVR01000039.1 GCA_900551355.1 uncultured Eubacteriales bacterium
CGTGGGCTCGGAGATGTGTATAAGAGACAGCCCACGAAGCTGTCGCCCATCTCGCCCTCGATCTCGGCGCGGGGCACCAGCGCGGCCACGGAGTCCACCACCACCACGTCGATGGCGCCGGAGCGCACCAGCGCCTCCGTGATCTCCAGTGCCTGCTCGCCGGTGTCGGGCTGGGAGATGAGCATATCCTCCACATTGACGCCCAGTGCCTTGGCGTAGGTGGGGTCCAGCGCGTGCTCGGCGTCCACAAACGCCACCTCGCCGCCCATCTTCTGAGCCTCCGCCAGCACATGGAGCGCCAGCGTGGTCTTACCGGAGGACTCCGGCCCGTAGATCTCCACGATACGGCCCCGGGGCAGTCCGCCGATGCCCAGCGCCAGATCCAGCGACAGGGAGCCGGTGGGGATGGCCTCCACATTCAGGGTGCTCTCCGCGCCGTAGCGCATGATGGAGCCCTTGCCGTACATCTTCTCGATCTGCTGCATGGCTGTCTCCAGCGCCTTTTTCTTGTCGGACACCGCCGTGCTCTGGACCGCAGGTTCTTTCTTCGCTGCCATTGTTCCGTCCTCCTCCGTTGTGATACCTTGATATTATGGGAATCGCTGTCCCGAAATCAGGACAGTTCAGATCTCCGTGTGCAGAATACCCCAGACCACCCGTGGGATGCCGTTGAGGTCGGGGAGCACCTCGATATCGCCGAAGCCCACGGCGCGCATGATGCGCAGCACGTCGTCGGCCTGGCCGATGCCCACCTCGAAGTACAGCCGTCCGCCGGGGCACAGCACCTCCCGCCAGCTGCCGCAGATAGCCCGGTAGAAATCCAGTCCGTCGGCGCCGCCCTTCAGGGCCAGGTGCGGCTCATAGTCCCGCACCGAGGGGTCCAGCCCGGCGATGTCGCCGTCGGGGATGTAGGGCGGGTTGGACACAATGCAGTCAAACTCCCCCAGCCGGGCAGGCGCCTTCTCCAGCGCGTTGAGCTGCATGGACACCACCTGACCGGACAGTCCGGTGCGGCGGATGTTCTGGCGGCAGACGCGCAGCGCCCCCTCGTCCAGCTCGCCCAGCACCACATGGCTGCTAGGAACGTGCTTCGCCACGGCAAGACCGATGCAGCCGGAGCCGGCGCACAGATCCAGCACCCGGGGGCCGTCCATGCCCCGCAGGCCCTCGATGGCTGCGGCGGCCAGCATCTCCGTGTCCGGGCGGGGGATGAGCACCCGCTCCGAGATGTCCAGCGGCAGGCCGTAGAACTCCCACTCGCCGATCAAATACGCCACCGGCTCGCCGGCCAGATGGCGCTCCACCAGCGCCCGGGTCTGCCGCTCCACCGTGTCCGGCACATAGAGCCGGCTGTCGCGGGTCAGCTCCTCCCGGCTCTTGCCGGCGGCGCAGCACACCAGCTCCCGGGCCTCCAGCGTGGCGGCGGGCAGCCCCGCCTTATAGAGCTGCTGGCGGATATCTAAATACAAATTGTTATATGTGATCGCCATAATACGTCGCGTTATCCCCTTTTACCACTGATCTTTCCCTTTTTCGTCGGGGATCACCAGCTTCATGGCCTCGATGGCCACCTCGATCATGGCGTCGTCCGGCTCGTTGGTGGTAAAGTTCTGCATCCACATACCGGGCGCGGAGAGGATGCGGGTCACCACATTGTCGTGGGCGCCCACGAAGCGGTTGAACTCATAGGTCACGCCCACCACGGGGATGAGCAGCAGCAGCTTGACGCCGATGCGCACCCAGATGTTCTGCCAGTCGATGTAGGGAAACACGATGCTGGACACCAGGATCGACACGATGATGACCACGAACAGGAAGCTGGTGCCGCAGCGGGGGTGGTGCTTGGGCTGAGGGCGGACATTCTCCACCGTCAGCGGCAGCCCCGCCTCGTAGCAGAAGATGGTCTTGTGCTCCGCGCCGTGATAGCAGAACACCCGGTGGACATCCTTCTGCTTGGAGCACAGGATCAGATAGGTCAGAAAGACCGCCACCTTCACCACGCCCTCGATGATATTGTGGACGGCGGCGCTCTTCGCGTGGAACAGCCCGGCGATGAACGTGGGCAGCAGCATGAACAGCACCAGCGTCAGCCCCAGGCTGAGGATGACGGAAAATGCCACCACCAGCGGTTGCAGCTTTTCCGCCGGGATGTGCTTTTCCAGCCACTGGTCAAATTTGCTGGGCTTTGCATCCTCCTCATCGGGAAAATAATCCGCTGAGAACATCAGTGCCTTCACGCCGGTGATCATGGAACTGATGAACGTCACGGCGCCGCGGAGGATGGGGATACCCAGAATGGGATACCGGTCCTTGATGAACTTTCGCTCCGTCACCTTGGTGACCAGTCCCTCCGGAGAGCGAACCACGATGGCGTCCTTCTCCGGGCCGCGCATGAGAATACCTTCGATCAGTGCCTGTCCGCCGATGGTAGTGCGGAAGGCGCCCTGCTTCTTTTCCATATGCCTGAATGATCCTTTCTGAGGCAAGCATACCACAGCTCGCCGAAAAATGCAACAGTTGTTCGATTTTTTTACAGTTCTTTTTCTGTCTCCCGCTTCAGCGGCAGGCGGATGGTGACCACCGTACCGCCGCCGGCGGCGTTGCCGATGTCGAACTGTCCGCCGTGGAGGTTGACGATCTCATCGCAGACCGCCAAACCGATGCCGCTGCCCCGCGCCCGGGAGGAGCCCTTGTAGAACTTCTGCTTCACATAGGGCAGCTCCGCCGCCGGGATGCCGGGGCCGAAGTCCCGGATGGTGATGACATAGGCCTCGTTCTCCTGCGTCAGGCGGACGACGATGCGCTTGCCGGAGCCGCCGTGCTTGGCGGCGTTGTCCAGCACGTTGCAGAACACCTGCTTCAGCCGCTCCGGGTCGCCGGTGATGGGCTCGTCGTACAGGGCCTTGTCGCTGGTGTACTCCAGCGAGATGCCGTCCTGCCGGAACAGCTCCCGATAGGTGTAGACCGCGTCCTCCAGCTCCGCCTGCAGGTCGGTGTCCTCCACCTGTAAGGTGAAGCGTCCGTCGGTCATCTTGGAGAAGTCCAGCAGCTCCTCCACCATGTTGGTCAGGCGGCGGGACTCCTTGAGGATGATCTGCACGCCGCGCCGCAGCTGCTGCGCGGCGCAGGACTCGTCCTCCAGCAGCGTCTCGCCCCAGCCGTTGATGGCCGTCAGCGGCGTGCGCAGCTCGTGGGACACGGAGGAGATGAACTCCGACTCCATCTTCTCGCTCTGGCTGATCTTCAGGGACATGTCGTTGATGTTGTCCACCAGCACGCCCATCTCATCGGTGTATTTGTTGGGGATCTGGATGCCGTAGCTGCCGCCGGAGATGCGCTTGGCCGCCTCCGACACCGCCGACACCGGCGCCACCACGTTGTTGATGAAGATGGAGCTGGACAGGAAGATCAGGCAGATGACGGCGGCCATAACGCCGCAGACCACCAGCACCGTCAGGAACACCTGACGGTCCAGTTCGCCGATGCCGGTGACATAGCGCATGACGCCCACCACCTGCCCGTTGTACTTCAGCAGGCTGGAGGCGGCGATGATCCGCTCGCCGGTGGCCTCGTCCCGGCCCACAAAGTCCTGCACCGTGCCGCTCTCCACGGCACGGGCGATCTCCGGCGTGCCGGGATAGGTACCTGCCGTCAGACCCCGGGTGGTGACCTCCACCCGCCCGGCGCTGTTGAGGAATTGCAGTTCGATGCGGTCGGACTCGTCAAAGGTGGCGGCGTACAGCGTGGCGCTGCGGTAATACTCTTTGTAGCCGGTCATGACATAGGTGTTGAAGTAGTCCGCGCCGGAGGACGCCTTGGCCCGCAGGGTGGAGCGGGCGCTGTTGTAGTAGTTACTGGCAAAGCCCACGGAGATAAGGACGCCCACCAGCAGCAGTATGGCGGCCACAGGGACGATACTCCCCGCCAGCCAGCGGCGGCGCAGGCCCTGTACCTTGGGCAGCTTGGCAGGCATATTCCTCAGCTCCCTTCAGATAAGATGTGTGCCGCACGCAGTATGCGCGGCAGGTATTTCCCGCCGAGACGCGGTGCACCCCTGACGGCGAGAGATTTTTCGTTGAGACAAGGCGCGAAGCCGCCGCTGTACTTTGTGTACAGCAAGGCTTTGCAACGCAGTATCAACGAAAAAGATCCGCCGTCAGAAGCCCCACTTGTAGCCATATCCCCAGATCGTGGTAATATAGGTGGGATTTGTGGCGTTGTCCTCGATCTTGAGACGGAGGCGGCGGATATTGACATCGACGATCTTGAGCTCGCCGAAGTAGTCGTGGCCCCAGACGAGGTCGAGGATCTCCTCGCGGGAGAGGGCTTTGCCGGGATTCTCCATGAACATTTTCATGATGGAGTACTCGACTTGGGTGAGCTTGATGCGCTGGCCGTTCTTCTCGAGGGTGCGGTTGCGGGTGTTGAGGAGGAAGGGGGGCTGCTCGATCTCGCCGGCGTCCACGGCGGCGCCGCCGGAGCGGCGCATGAGGGCGTCGACGCGGGCGGTAAGCTCAGCGGGAGAGAAGGGCTTGGTGACGTAGTCGTCGGCGCCGGTCATGAGGCCGGTGACCTTGTCCATCTCCTGGGAGCGGGCGGTGAGCATGATGATGCCGATGGAGGCGTTGGTGGCGCGGATGCGGCGGCAGACCTCGAAGCCGTCGATGCCGGGAAGCATGATGTCCAGCAGGGCCACGCGGACGTCGGCGTGCTGCTTCAGCTTGTCCAGGGCTTCCTCGCCGGTCTCGGCCTCCACCACCTCGTAGCCGGCGCGGCGGAGATTGATGACGATAAAGCTGCGGATACTGGATTCGTCCTCCAGGACCAGAACCTTTTTCATAGCGGGCTCCTTTCTCAGGAATTGTTCCATGTGCCGAGGATGAGGCTGAAGCTGCGGCGCAGCAGATCCTCATCCATGCCGTAGTAGGGGGCGATCTCGTAGACCTCGCCGGCGTAGACCGTGGTGGCCTGACGGCGCAGGACGATGCGGCTGCCCATGCGGCTGCGGTTATCCCGGTTTTCACCGGTGATGGTGTAGATGGTGAGCACGGAGTCTCCGTTGATGCGGAGGGTCATCTGGCTCTCGTTCTGGATGCCGCCGGTAACGGCGTCCACCTCCCAGCTCCACCAGCTGGCGGGGATGGTGAAGTACCAGCCGCTGGACAGGCTGTGATAGGTCTTGGCGGTCTGCTGGAAGCGGCCGTCGGACTGCCAGCTCATCCAGGAGACGAGGCCGTCCGTCTGCTCGGCGGCGCTGTCGCCCAGGGGGCAGGGTATCTCGGTAACGCCGTCGCCGTCGATGTCCTGGGGGGCCAGCTGGCGGTAGGGATAGACGGCGGCGGAGACGCCGCTGGTCTTATCCAGCGCCACGTTGACAAGGCCCGCCTCCGGCCGGTAGATGAGGATGTCGGTGACGGCCATGCTGGTGGTATCCACACCGGTGATGAACACGGCGGGGGTGTCCCTGTCCGCCATGCCGGTGACGACGCTGCCCCGGTTCAGGGCGGTCATGGAGCTGGACAGGCGGCAGCGGTAGGATACGCCCATCTGCTCCTCCTGCCAGCCGTAGAACTCCGCCACGGGGCCAAGCTCGCCGTCGGCCCGGATCACCAGCAGGCTGGGAGCGCCGTCGCCGTTGAGATCCTGGATGCTGAAACGGCTGTAGCCGCAGGACATGAGGGCCACCGGCTCCGGCTCGATGGAGTAGGCCGCCAGCGTCTGGACATCGGCGCTGATGCGCCAGCCCACGATCAGCTCCTGGCGGCCGTCGCCGTTGAGATCCTGATAGTACACGCTGTCCACGGCGGTGCCGCTGCTCTCGATGGTGCACAGCAGGCTGTAGCTGTCGTCTCCGTCCAGGCGGTACACCATGATCTTCAGAGGCTTTTCGTCGGCGCTGCGGCGCAGGAACACCAGCGCCTCCTGCCGGCCGTCGTCCTCCAGATCCACCATCTGCACGGACTGGATGTTCCGCCCGCCGGAGGGGGATGCGTACTCGTAGCCCTGGGAGATGAGGCTGTCCAGCTGCTGGGAGAGTCCGGTGTACTCCGGCGCCATGCGGGGCAGGGTGAACAGCTGCTCCACGGAGGAGTCGAACACGGTGCAGCCGGACAGAACGGCGGCCAGCGCCAGCCCCGCCAGCAGCAGGATGCATTTTTTCACGGTACGCTTCACGGCGGCTCCCCCCTTTCGGCATATGTCCTCAGTATATATCAATGTATACTATACCACAGTCCGCTGCATTTTGGTAGTGCTTTTTGCGTTTTCCTGCCGGGTATCGGCGGCAAAAAAGGAACGCACCCGCCGGTGCGTTCCTTTTTTTGCCGTATCATGCGTTCTCCGCCAGATAGCGGGCCACGTAGACGCCGCTGGCCGACGCGTGGGACAGGGAGTGGGTCACGCCGCTGCCGTCGCCGATGACGAACAGGCCCTTGTGGGGCGTCTCCAGATTCTCGTCCAGCGCCACCTCCATGTTGTAGAACTTCACCTCCACGCCATAGAGCAGGGTGTCGTCGCTGGCGGTGCCGGGGGCGATCTTGTCCAGGGCGTAGATCATCTCGATGATGCCGTCCAGAATACGCTTGGGCATCACCAGGCTCAGGTCGCCGGGGGTAGCCGCCAGCGTAGGGGTCATGAAGCCCTTTTCGATGCGCTTGGGCGTACTGCGCTGGCCGCGGATCAGGTCGCCGAACCGCTGCACCATCACGCCGCCGCCCAGCATGTTGGAAAGCCGGGCGATGCTCTCGCCGTAGCCGTTGCTGTCCCGGAACGGCTCGGTGAAATGCTTGGACACCAGCAGGGCGAAGTTGGTGTTCTCCGTGTGCATGGCCGGATCCTCATAGCTGTGGCCGTTGACGGTGACGATGCCGTTGGTGTTCTCATTCACCACCGCGCCCCGGGGGTTCATGCAGAACGTCCGCACCTTGTCCTGATACTTCTCGGTCTTATAGACGATCTTGCTCTCGTACAGCTCGTCGGTAATGGGGGCGAACACCTCGGCGGGCAGCTCCACCCGGACGCCGATGTCCACCCGGTTGGACTTGGTGGGGATGTCCAGCGCCTCGCACACGGACTCCATCCACTTGCTGCCGCTGCGGCCCACGGAGATGATGCACTTGCTGCCGCAGAACGTGCCCTTGTCCGTCTCCGCCTCGTAGGCGCCGTCGGCCGTGACGCGCAGCGCCTTCACCGGCGTCAGGAAGTGGAAATCAATATGCTCCTTCAGCTGGGCGTACAGATTCTCCAGCACCTTGTAGTTGATGTCCGTGCCCAGATGGCGCACGGAGGCGTCCAGCAGGTGGAGATTGTTTTGCAGGCACAGGCGCTTGAAGCCGCTGTCCGCCGTGGAGTACAGCTTGGTGCCGGCGCCGCCGCAGGCCACGTTGATGTCGTCCACATAGTGCATCAGCTCCATGGCCTTCTGCTTGCCGATGTACTCGTACAGCGTGCCGCCGAACTCGTTGGTCAGGTTGTACTTGCCGTCGGAGAAGGCGCCGGCGCCGCCGAAGCCGTTCATAATGGCGCAGGTCTTGCAGTGGATGCAGGACTTGACCTTGTCGCCGTCAATGGGACAGTGCCGCTTCTCCAGCGGGTTGCCCGCCTCCAACACGGCCACCCTCCACTCCGGCTTCCGCTGCATCAGCTCATAGGCGGAGAAGATACCGCCGGGGCCTGCGCCGATGATCAATACGTCATATTTCATCAGAAGAATACCTCCTTCACGTTTTGAACCAGCGTACAGTATACCCGAAAGGGCGGCGGGGCACAATTTCTTTTTCCTTATCCCTCACATTTGTGTTTCCAATCGCCGCCGAATCTGGTACAATGAGGAAAAATACACAGGGGGTACGCTTATGAGCCGTGCAGACCAGATCTTCAAGGAAAATTGCCGCGACATCCTGCAAAACGGGGTGTGGGACACCGACCAGCAGGTGCGCCCCCATTGGGAGGACGGCACGCCCGCCCACACCGTGAAGAAGTTCGGCATCGTCAACCGCTACGATCTGCGGGAGGAGTTTCCCATCCTCACCGTGCGCCGCACCTTTTTCAAGACCTGCATCGACGAGCTGCTGTGGATCTGGCAGCAGAAGTCCAACAACATCCACGACCTGCGGGGCCACATCTGGGACAGCTGGGCGGATGAAAACGGCTCCATCGGCAAGGCCTACGGCTATCAGCTGGCGGTGAAGCACCAGTACCCCGAGGGGGAGATGGATCAGGTGGATCGTGTGCTGTACGATCTGAAGCACAACCCCGCCAGCCGCCGCATCCTCACCAATATCTACAACTTTCAGGATCTCCACGAGATGGCGCTGTATCCCTGCGCCTACTCCATGACCTTCAATGTCTCCGGCAACACCCTCAACGCCATCCTCAACCAGCGCAGCCAGGACATGCTGGCCGCCAACAACTGGAACGTGGTGCAGTACAGTGTGCTGGTGCATATGATGGCGCAGGTGTCCGGTCTAGAGGCCGGTGAGCTGGTTCACGTCATCGCCGACGCCCACATCTACGACCGCCATGTGCCCATCATCGAAAAGCTGCTGGAGCAGGACGAGCGTCCCGCCCCCCGGTTCGTGATGGACAAGTCCATCACCGATTTCTACCGGTTCACACGGGACAGCTTCTCGCTGGAGGGCTACGATCCTCAGCCCTTTGAGGACAAGATCCCCGTGGCCATCTAAGGAGGAACGCCCATGTATGCCATTGCAGCCGTTGACCAACACTGGGGCATCGGCCGGGATAACGCCCTGCTGTTTCACATCTCTGCCGATATGAAGCGCTTCCGCGCCCTGACGGAGGGCAAGACCGTCCTCATGGGCCGCAAGACCCTGCAATCCCTGCCCGGCGGCAGGGGACTGCCCCACCGCCGCAACATCGTCCTCACCGGTGACCGGGACTTTGCCGCGGAAAACGCGGAGATCGTCCACTTCCCCGTGGAGGCGGTGTTTCAGGCCGGGGAGGACGCATGGATCATCGGCGGCGAGAGCGTCTACCGCCGGTTTCTGCCCCTGTGCGACCGGGTGTATATCACCAAGATCTTTGCCGATGGTCACGCCGACGCCTTTTTCCCCGATCTGGACGCCGACCCCCAGTGGCAGGCGGACAGCGAGAGCGAGATCATGGAGGAGGACGGCCTGAAGTACCAATTCGTGGAGTATGTCCCCGCGCCGGAGGAAGCGCTGCTGCCCTCCCCGGCAGAGGAGACGCAGGGGGCGCCTCTGTTTGCGCCGCCTGCCGACTTCTCCGCCTTCAGCGGTTTCTGATGCCATGGCCGATCTTAACACCGACATCCGGTATATCAAGGGCATCGGCGAGACGCGGGCCAAGGCGCTGCACAAGCTGGGCATCGCCACGCTGGGCGATCTGCTGTCCTACTTCCCCCGCCGGTGGGAGGATCGGACGCTGGAGCGCCCCATCCGGGAGCTGACGCTGGGCGAATACGCCTGCGTCCGGGCCATGCTGGCCGGCGACCCAACCGCCAGCCGCATCGCCGGAGGCCGCACGCTGGTAAAGGTGCGGGCCGTGGACGACAGCGGCGTGCTGGAGGTTGCCTTTTTCAATCAGGAGTACCGGAAAACCAGCCTCCACAAGGGGGAGACATATATCTTCTACGGTAAGGTAGAGGGCGACCTGCTGCGCCGCCGCATGACCAACCCCCTGCTGGAGCCGGAGGGCCGCCAGCTGCTGACAGGGCGCATCATGCCCATCTATCCCCTGACCGCCGGTATCACGCAGTCCCGGCTGGCGGAGGCCATGCGGCAGGGGCTGGACGCCTGCCGCGACCTGCTGCCCGATGCGCTGCCCGATGCAGTGCGGCAGGCGCATCACCTGTGCTACGCGGGCTACGCCTATGAGAACATCCACTTCCCCACCTCGCCGGAGGCGCTGGACATTGCCCGCCGCCGTCTGGTGTTCGAGGAGCTTTTTGTACTGGCCTGCGGTCTGCGGCTGCTGCGCGCCCGCCGGGAGACGGGACACGGCCCCGCCTGTGAAAACGTGGCCTTGACGCCCTTCTACGACGCCCTGCCCTTCGCGCTGACAAATGCCCAGCGCCGCGCCGTGGAGCAGGCCGTGTCCGATATGACCTCCGGCCGCCCTATGAACCGGCTGTGTCAGGGCGATGTGGGCAGCGGCAAGACCATGGTGGCGGCGGCCTGCATCTGGTTCGCCGCCCAAAGCGGCTGGCAATCGGCGCTGATGACCCCCACGGAGATCCTGGCCCGCCAGCACTATGAAAATCTATCGCCGCTGTTCGCCCGGTTCGGCCTGCGCTGCGCCCTGCTCACCGGCTCTACCCGCGCCAAGGAGCGCCGGGATATTCTGGCCGGTCTGGCCGGCGGCAGCATCGACCTGTGCATCGGCACCCACGCCCTGCTGACCGAGGACGTGCAGTACGCCCGGCTGGGGCTGGTCATCACCGACGAGCAGCACCGCTTCGGCGTGGACCAGCGGGCGGCGCTGTCCAAAAAGGCCGACTCGCCCCACATGCTGGTGCTGTCCGCCACTCCCATCCCCCGGACGCTGGCGCTCATCATCTACGGCGATCTGGACGTGTCCGTCATCGATGAGCTGCCCCCCGGGCGGCAGAAGGTGGACACCTTCGCCGTGGGGGAGAAATACCGTCAGCGGCTGAATGCCTTCATCCGCAAGCAGGTGTCCGAGGGGCATCAGGTGTTCATCGTCTGCCCGCTGGTGGGGGAGGACGACCACCTGCCCGACGAGCGCAAGGCCGTCACGGCCTACGCCCAGAAATTGCAGGATGAGGTGTTCCCCGACCTGCGCGTTGCTGTGCTCCACGGGCGCATGAAGGCCAAGGAGAAGGAATCCGTCATGGCCGCCTTCGCCGCCGGAGACAGCGATATTCTGGTATCCACCACCGTGGTGGAGGTGGGCGTGGACGTACCCAACGCCAACCTGATGGTGGTGGAGAATGCCGAGCGCTTCGGCCTCAGCCAGCTCCACCAGCTCCGGGGCCGCGTAGGCCGGGGCAGCGCTAAGAGCTGGTGCGTCCTGCTGTCCGACAGCGACAACGAGGATACCCGCCGCCGTCTGAAGGTGCTGACGCAGACCAACGACGGCTTCCAGATCTCCGAGGAGGATCTGCGTCTCCGAGGGCCCGGCGACTTCTTCGGCCAGCGGCAGCACGGCCTGCCCCAGCTGAAGCTGGCCAGCCTGGAGGGGGACCTGTCTCTTATACACATCTCCGAGCC
>URVR01000040.1 GCA_900551355.1 uncultured Eubacteriales bacterium
TCTACACTTATGCGATCGTCGGCAGCGTCAGATGTGTATAAGAGACAGGTCCAGAAGACGCTTATTGTACAGCTCCCGCCGCAGCGTGGCGGGATCGTGAAACAGCGTCCATGCGTCCAGCAGGTCATTGATCTCCGGCTCCGTATACTGCCGCCCGGCCTCCAGCCTGCCCGCCAGGTACCAGAGCGCCGCCAGCTTCTTCTTGTGCTTGGCGGGAAGCGCGGTCAGCTGGCCCTCCGGCGTCATAAACGGGGCCAGCTCTGTCAGCGTGTATTCCATGTGTGCCCTCCCTTCATCGCGGCGTAAGGCGGCGCCGCGTCTGCCTTTTCACATTATACCAGGGGATAGACGGCATCGCAAGCGGTTTGCGCGGCGTATCGTTATTGCGGAAGTAGAATAACGCTATTCACGAGTAAGACTTGCAGAAAAGCCAACAATATTGTATAATAACTGAAAAAATTTCAGGTACTTTCGGATAAGCGGGGCGACCCGCCGCAGGAAGGAGAACGATATGGCCACTTTCACCGTGAACGGACAGACCGTTGTCGTCGAGAAGAATCAGAAGCTCATCCGCTATCTGCGGGACACGCTGCACCTGACCTCTGTGAAAGACGGATGCAGCGAGGGTGCCTGCGGCACCTGCCATGTGCTTATCGACGGCAAGCCCACCAAGGCGTGCATTCCCCAGACGGACAAGCTGGAGGGCAAGACCATCGTGACGGTGGAGGGCCTCAGCGACTGGGAGAAGCAGGTGTATACCTTCGCCTTCGGCGAGGCGGGCGCGGTGCAGTGCGGCTTCTGCATCCCCGGCATGGTCATCTCCGCCAAGGGGCTGCTGGACGTGAACCCCGACCCCACCCGGGAGGAGGCGGCCTTCGCCATCCGCAACAACATCTGCCGGTGCACCGGCTATGTGAAGATCATTGACGGCATCCTGCTGGCGGCGAAAATTTTCCGGGAGGGGAAGCTGCCCGCGGCCACTGCCGACGACTGGCAGGTTGGCAGCCGCGTCCACCGGCTGGACGTGGAGGAGAAGGTGCTGGGCTATGGCCAGTACCCCGACGATGTGTATGTGGACGGCATGTGCTACGGCGGCGCGGTGCGCAGCCAGTATGCCCGCGCCAGAGTCCTGCGCATCGACACCTCCGAGGCGGAGGCGCTGGAGGGTGTGGTGTGCGTGCTGACCCAGAAGGACATTCCCGGCAAGGTCAACGTGGGCCATCTGAAGAAGGATCAGCCCACCCTCATCGGCATCGGCGAGCTGACCCACTATCTGGGCGACGCGGTGGCGCTGGTGTGCGCCCGGGATCAGGAGACGCTGGAGGCCGCCAAGAAGCTGGTAAAGGTGGAGTACGAGGTGCTGCCGGCGGTGCATAACCCCACCGAGGCGGCGGCGCCCGGTGCACCGCTGGTGTTCGAGGAAGAGGAGAGCAACGTGCAGGCCTACAAGCACGTCTCCCGCGGGGACGCGGCGGGGGCCATTGCCGGATCGAAATATGTGCTGGCGGAGAAGTTCCACACGCCGTGGACGGAGCATGCGTTCCTGGAGCCGGAGTGCTGCGTGGCACTGCCGCTGGACAACGGCGGCGTGAGGCTGCTGACCACGGACCAGAGCTCCCACACCACCATGCACGAGTGCGCGGCTATGCTGGGCGTGGACTATGAGCACTGTCAGGTGCAGAACATGCTGGTGGGCGGTGGCTTCGGCGGCAAGGAGGACATGTCCGTGCAGCATCACGCGGCACTGCTGGCCTATGTGGCGCGGGTGCCGGTGAAGGTGAAGCTCAGCCGGCAGGAGTCCATCCTCGTCCACCCCAAGCGCCACAGCTTTGACATGGAGTTCACCATGGGCTGTGACGAAAACGGCATCATTCAGGGCGTGAAGGCCAGCGTGGTGTCCGACACCGGCGCGTTTGCGTCGCTGGGCGGACCGGTGCTGGAGCGGGCCTGCACCCACGCGGCAGGGCCTTACGCCTATGAGAATTTTGAGATCGAGGGACATGCCTACTACACCAACAACCCGCCGGCCGGCGCGTTCCGGGGCTTCGGCGTGACACAGACCTGCTTCTGCACGGAGACGCTGCTGAACCAGATGGCCGATCTGGTGGGCATCAGCCCGTGGGAGATCCGGTACCGCAACGCCATACGGCCCGGCGGCGTGCTGCCCAACGGCCAGATCGTGGACGAGTCCACCGGCCTTGTGGAGACGCTGGAGGCCATCAAGCCCGCCTATGACGCGGCGGTGGCGGCAGGCGACCCGGTGGGTATCGCCTGCGCCATGAAGAACGCCGGCGTGGGCGTGGGCATCCCCGACTGGGGGCGCTGCAAGCTCATCGTGGAGGACGACGGAAAGGTGCACATCTACTCCGGCGCCAGCTGCATCGGGCAGGGACTGGGCACCGTGCTGGTACAGACGGTGGTGACCTGCACCGGCCTGAAGCGCGATGACGTGGTGTATGAGCGCAGCAACACATGGATCGCGCCGGACTCCGGCGATACCTCCGGCAGCCGCCAGACGCTGGTGACCGGCGAGGCCACCCGCCGCGCCTGCGCGAAGCTGAAGGCGGAGCTGGACGCCGGCAGAACGCTGGCGGAGCTGGCAGGGCAGGAGTTCTACGGCGAATATCTGGCCAAGACCGACCCGCTGGGCGCGGATGTGCCCAACCCCGTGAGCCATGTGGCCTACGGCTACGCCACCCAGATGTGTATTCTGGATAAGGAGACGGGGAAGATCAAGAAGATGGTGGCCGCCCACGATGTGGGCAAGGCCGTGAACCCTCTCAGCGTGGAGGGACAGATCGAGGGCGGCGTGGTGATGTCCATGGGCTACGCCCTGACGGAGCAGTATCCCATTGACGAGAACTGCCGGCCCACCGCCAAGTACGGCACGTTGGGCCTGTTCCGGGCCAACCAGCTGCCGGAGGAGATCGAGGCCATCGTGGTGGAGAAGCCGGGACTGGATGTGGCCGGCGGCGCCATCGGCATCGGCGAGATCACGTCCATCCCCACGGCGCCGGCCATCGCCGACGCCTACTACCGGCTGGACGGGGAGCGGCGCCTGGAGCTGCCGCTGGTGAACACGCCCTACGCCCGGAAGAAGTGAAAAGAAAACAGGCCGCAGCACGGCTGCGGCCTGTGACGAAGCGATAAGCGCCGGGGGCTATGACTGTTGTTCCTGCCCGGCGAGGGCGTCCAGAGCGGCGCGGGTGTCCACGTCCGTCAGCTGGCGGGCGGGCACGTCGTACAGCAGCAGGGCGTCCTCGTGACGGCGGATGACGGTGCTGCCGCCGTGATCCTCCCGCAGCTCCCGCAGCTCCGGAAAGAAGCAGGCGGGGAACAGGCAGGGATTGCCCCGGACGCCGTTGTGGCCCAGCGCCACGATGTGGGACGGGTGCTGGCAGTAGAAGTCCAGCAGCTCCGCCACGCTGGCCTGCTCCAGCAGGGGCTGGTCGGACACCAGAAACAGCGCGGCGTCGCAGTCGCCCAGAGCGTCCAGACCGAGGGAAATAGTGTGGCTGATGCCCCAGTCCGGGTGCCGGTTCTTCACGGGCATGAAGGAGAAGCGCCGGGCGGCCTCCGCCGCCTCCGGATACTGGGTGACGACGGCCACGCGGCAGAACCGGTCGGTGGGCACGGCCTCCAGCGCATGGACCAGGAGGGGCTTGCCGTCCACCCGGGCGGCCAGCTTGTTTTCACCGAAGCGGGACGCGTTGCCGGCGGCCATGACGACGCAGCCGATGCGCAGCTTTTCCATAGGGACCACCTCCGTGGTGGTAGTATACCCGGAAAACGGAAAAGCTGTCAAGAAAAACGGCGTTATATCCCAAGTAGGATAACGGAAAGCCTTTTCAAAGCCGCAGGCTTGTGATAGGATAGAGCAAATATCAGTATGGCTGATGGCAGCCATTTGCACAGCTGTTACCGAGTCAAATCTCGTTTACAAGGAGGAGTACCGGAATGGGTGAGGTAGGAAAGAGCCAGATCAGAGTGGATGCTTTCGACAAGGCCACAGGACGTACCAAATATTATGAGGATCTGATGCCCCGGAACGCACTGTATGTGCGCATCAAGCACGCGGAGATCGCCCACGGCTTCGTGAAGTCCGTGGATACCAGCGCCGCCGAGGCCATCGACGGCGTGGTGAAGGTCATCACCTGCTTCGACGTGCCGGACATCACCTTCCCCACGGCGGGCCATCCCTGGTCCATGGATCCGGGCCATCAGGACGTGGCTGACCGGCACCTGTTGAACCGGCATGTGCGGTATTGGGGCGACGATGTGGCGGTGGTCATCGCGGAGGATGAGGTGTCCGCCATGCAGGGCGTGCGGGCGCTGAAGGTGGAGTATGAGGAGCTGCCCTTCGTGCTGGATGTGCAGAAGGCCATGGAGGACGGCGCGCCCCAGCTCCACGAAAACTATCCCCACAATATCCTGAAGCACACGGATATGCGCAAGGGCGATTATCAGGCCGCCATACAGGAGCCGGGCCTCATCAAGGTGGAGGGTTGGTACGACACGCCCACCGTGCAGCACAGCCATATCGAGAACCACGGCTGCTTCTCCTACGAGGAGAATGGGCGGATCGTGGTGGTGTCCTCCACCCAGATCCCCCACATCATCCGCCGCATCGTGGGACAGGCACTGGGACGTCCGTGGGCGGATATCCACGTCATCAAGCCCTATATCGGCGGCGGCTTCGGCAACAAGCAGGACGCGCTGTACGAGCCGCTGTGCGCCTACTGCACCACGCAGGTGGGCGGCCGCCCCGTGCGTATCGACTGCTCCCGGGAGGAGACGTTCGTGTCCAACCGCGTGCGCCACGCCATCCGGTTCCACATCGTGTCCTGGCTCCGCAAGGACGGCACGTTTGCCGCCCGGAAGGTGGAGTGCTTCTCCAACCAGGGCGCCTACGCCTCCCACGGCCACTCCATCGTGGCCAAGGCCATGGGCTCCTTCCCCCAGCACTATCCCTGCGACAACATGGAGTGCGACGCCTGGACGGTGTTCACCAACCGGCCGGCCGCCGGCGCCATGCGGGGCTACGGCATGCCCCAGGCGTCCTTTGCCGACGAGTCCAACGTGGACGACTGCGCCCGGGCGGTGGGCATGGACCCGCTGGCCTTCCGGATGCAGAACATCATGCCCCAGGGCTACGAGGACGGGTTCAGCCACAACGTGAACTATAACGACTCCTTCCGTGAGTGCATGGAGGCGGGCCGCAAGTACATAGACTACGACCGGAAGATGGCGGAGTATGCCAAGGAGACCGGGCCCATCCGCCACGCGGTGGGCATGGCCACCTTCTGGTACAACACCGCCGTGTATCCCATCTCGCTGGAGACCTCCAGCAACCGGATGCAGCTGAATCTGGACGGCACCGTCACCATGCAGTGCGGCGAGACGGAGATCGGCCAGGGCGCCGACACCGCCTACGCCCAGATGACTGCCGATGTGGTGGGCCTGAAGAGCTACAGGGACGTGCATGTGGTGTCCTGCCAGGATACGGACATCACCCCCACGGGCCTGGGCGCCTACGCCAGCCGCCAGACGTATACGGCGGGCTTCTCCATCCGCCAGACCGGTCTGCTGCTGAAGGAGAAGATTCTGCAATACGCCACCGACCTGACCCGTCAGGCGGTGTACAACATGGACATCGTGGACGGCAACATCGTCCGCAATACCGACGGCAAGGTGCTGATGAGCCTGCAGGAGCTGGCGATGACCGCCCAGTACAACGCGGCCAAGAGCGAGCACATCACCGCCGAGTCCACCTTCACCATCCGCAACAATGCCTATTCCTTCGGCTGCACCTTCGTGGACATCGAGGTGGACATCCCCATGTGCAAGGTGACGCTGCGGGACATCGTCAACGTACACGACTGCGGCAAGCTCATCAACCCGGCGCTGGCCGCCGCCCAGGTACACGGCGGCATGTCCATGGCCATCGGCTACGGCATGGGCGAGCAGCTGCTGTTCGATGAGAAGAACGGCAAGCCGCTGAACAACAACCTGCTGGACTACAAGCTCAGCACCATCATGGACCACCCCCATCTGGAGGCGCAGTTCATCGAGAACGCCGAGCCGACGTCGGCCTTCGGCACCAAGGCGCTGGGCGAGCCGCCGGCCTGCTCCGGCGCGCCGGCCATCCGCAACGCCATTCTCAACGCCACCGGCGTGGCCATCGACCAGAACCCCATGAATGCCCACATCCTCTTCAAGCGCTTCAGCGAAGAGGGACTCATTCAGGACTGAGGAGGGACAAGCTATGTATGATATGTTGGCACTGTACGAGGCCAGGGACGTACAGGATGCGGTGCGCCTGCGGCTGGAGCACCCCGAGGCGCAGATCATCGCCGGCGGCACCGACGTGCTGGTGCAGATGCGCGAGGGCAAGCGGGCCGGCAAGGCGCTGATCTCCATTCAGAAGTGCGATGAGATGCGGGGCGTCTCCATCGACGCCGAGGAGAATATCCGCATCGGCAGCCTCACCAGCTTTACCCACATCACCAACGATCCCATCATCCAGCAGTACATCAACGTGCTGGGCGAGGCGGTGGATATGGTGGGCGGCCCCCAGATCCGCAACGCCGGCACCATCGGCGGCAACACCTGCAACGGCGTGACCTCCGCCGACTCCGCCTCCACGCTCCACGCGTGGGAGGCCATCGTGGAGATCACCGGCAAAAACGGCGTGCGCCGTGTGCCTATCAAGGAGTTCTACATCAAGGCGGGCACCGTGGACCTGCGGGTGGAGGACGGCGAGATCCAGACGGCCATCCTCATTCCCAAGGCGTCCTATGACCGGACGTGGGGACACTACATCAAATACGCCATGCGCAACGCCATGGACATCGCCACGCTGGGCACCTCCGTCAATGCGCGGCTCAGCCCCGACGGCAAGACGTTTGAGCGGGTGCGCATCGCCTTCGGCGTGGCAGGCCCCGTGCCCATGCGGGCGGTGAACGCGGAGGCGTTCATCAACGGCAAGGCTGTGACGCTGGAGAATATCGAGGAATTCGGACGCAAGGTGCTGGAGGACATCAATCCCCGCGATTCGTGGCGCGCCAGCAAGGCGTTCCGCAGCCACATCGCCGTGGAGAGCGCCAAGCGGTGCCTCATCGAGTCCGTGAAGCTGGCGGGAGGTGTGCTGTAATGGCCAAGAGACAGTATCAGCTGGTGACCTGCACCATCAACGGCAGGGAAGTGGAGCAGATGGTGGACGTGCGCGCGTCCCTGACCGATATGCTCCGGAACGATTTCCACCTGACCAGCGTGAAGAAGGGCTGCGAGGTGGGCGAGTGCGGCGCGTGCAACGTGCTCATCGACGGCGAGTGCTTCAACTCCTGCCTGTATCTGGCGGTGTGGGCTGAGGGCAAGCACATCACCACGCTGGAGGGGCTGATGGGCCCCAACGGCGAGCTGTCCGACATCCAGCAGGCGTTTATGGAGGAGACGGCCATCCAGTGCGGCTTCTGCATTCCCGGCTTCCTGATGACGGCGGTGGAGATCCTGGATCGCGGCGTGCTGTACAGCGACGACGAGCTGCGCAAGCTGCTGAGCGGCCATCTGTGCCGCTGCACCGGCTATGAGAATATCTTCAAGGCGGTGAAAAAGACCATGCTGCGCCGTCTGGGCAAGCTGGACGATCCGTTCCTGAATACCTGAAAATAGAAACCAGCGCCCCGGGCCATACGGCCCGGGGCGCTGTGTGGTTCATGCGGATACTTGCAGGTCACATGGTGTCGCTGCGGCCCAGAAGATAATCGGCGGAGACGCCGTAATAATCCGCCAGCTTCAGCAGGTGCCGCAGCGGCAGCTCGTTGGCACCCCGCTCATAACGGGCGTACATGGTCTGAGATGTGCCGAGGATATCGGCGATGTCCTGCTGCGTTTTGTCATGATCCTCACGCAAATCCCGCAGCCGCCGCTGATAGGGAAAGCCCATACTGCACCACTCCTTTGGCAGTATTGTAGCCAGTAAATATATTTACTATTGATTTTAGTAAATATATTTACTAAAATGGAAGGATAACCAAAAAGGAGTGGGGAAAATGGCGGACTATAAGAAAATGTACCTGATGGCGGTGGATGCCATAGAGCGGGCGATGGAGTTGTTAGCGGAGGCGGAACAGGCATGCGAGGAGCTATACATACAGACCGCTGAGATGGAGAGCGAGGCACAGGTGCTGGTATTCCCGGATAGAAAAACCGAAAGAGATGAGTAAAAAACATTGTCCCCGGCTGCAGACCGGGGACAATGTGCATCACAAGCATGTTTACGGTTCAACAGGGATGATCAGATCCCCAAAGCGGATGTGATCCACCTGCGTGATGTCGATGGGAGCGGTAAAGGGCTGGATTAGATAAGCGAAGTCTTGATAGCCGTCTCCGCTGTTGGTGCCCAGCGGGACGCTGCTGCCGTCCTTGAGCACCACCTCCCAGCCGTCCTTGACCTCGCAGTACTTCTCCTCGTGCTCCACGCAGCCTGGGTACTCTACATCCACATACAGCGGATCGTAGCGGTACTCGAACTCCAGACTCAGCGCGGAGATGTTGAAGTAATCCGGATAGATCATGCGGCCCGGGTCGGTGCTCTCCTCCGTCAGACCGGAGGCGTCGATGTGCAGCGTGGGGTGCTCCTGGGCCGGAGGCAGGTCAAAGCGCCAGTCGCCCTCCAGCAGGACGGTGTATTCGTGGTCATCATTCTGCACGGAGATGTTGTGGATGTTCACGGACTTGGGGGTATCATCGGTGAAATCCACCCAGATGGGGTCGCCGGGCCGGTAGGGGTCGGGGTTGCGCTGGCCCTGTCCGTGACTGCTGAGCCAGACCACTGTTTCCAGCACGTTGTCGCCGGGGATGTCGTCGTACCACGCGGCGTACCAGAAGTAGAAGGGCGTCTCATCGCAGCCCTCCACCTGCAGAACGTCGGGGTCAAGGATATTGCTGTCCAGCACGGAAAGCTGGAGCCAGCCCTCGCCGGGGTCGGGGATGCGCAGCGCCGTGCCCGCCGGGGCCTCAATGCGCAGGCGCAGGTAGTAGTTGTGCTTGTCGCAGATGGCCGCCACCGGTGTGATGGTGGTGCCGTGGCTGGTGACGGGGGCGGGCAGATCCGTGGTGCCAAGCGTCTCCATGACCTGCCGCTGGCTTTCGTTCAGCTGGCCGAAAAAGCCTTTGAAGGCGTCGGCCACGCCCAGCTTGGCGGCGGCTACGGTGGCGATGCACAGCGCCGCCGCAATGGCGGCCACCAGCATCACGCGGGTCATGCGGCGGATAGGGCGCACACCGCGGGCACCCTGATTTTCCTGAATTTTGTTCATCGTCAGCTCCTTGATCCGGCGGAGGCCGGCGGCTCCGTCCTCTGGCAGCGGTACGCTGTCGTCCTGCACACCGCGCATCAGCTCGTAGATATCGTATTCCATGCCGTACCTCCTTTTTCCGATACTTCGTCGTATGGCACCTCCCGCAGCAGGAAGGCTCTCAGCTTTTCGCGCCCGCGGCGCAGCTTGGACTTGACGGTGGACTCGTTCAGCCCCATTTCCCGGGATATGTCGCCCAGCTTTTGGCAGTAATAGTAGCGGCGGAGAAAGACCTCCCGGTCTGCCGGCTCCAGCGACAGCAGGGCCAGACGCACGCGGGCAGTCCGCTCCTTCTCCGTCAGCGCCGTCTCCGGCGTGCGGTCATCCACGAGAACTGCGTCCTCCGGGAGAGGCTGTTCCGGCACGGCCCGGCGGAGCCGGTCACGGGCAGCGTTGCGGGCCACGGCGCTGAGCCACGGGCGGGCCGCGCCGCTGCGCACCTTTTCGGCGTTGTTCCAGAGGGAGAAAAACACATCGGAGGCGGTCTCCTCCACGTCGGACTCGGTCAGCGCCGCGCCGAGGATGCCGCGGATGATGGCGCTGACATACGCGCTGTAGCGGTCGATGAACCACGCCAGCGCCTCCTGGGAGCCGCGCTTGATCTGGCGCAGGGCCTGTTCCTCTGTCAAATCCTTCACTTCCTTTACGGGGGGAATGTTTTCTTGACGGCCGTCATCTATCATAACGCAAAGCAGGCGAAAAAGGTTGCAGGGATGGGAAAATAAAAAAAGAGACACGGCCAAGCCGTGTCTCTCTGGCAGCGGGAGAAGGATTCGAACCCTCACATACGGAGTCAGAGTCCGCTGTGCTACCTTTACACAATCCCGCTATGTTCTGACGAACAAAAACTATTATACAGGTTTTGGGGCGTTTGTCAATACCTTTTTGCGCCTTCCGGGGAAAAAATCGCGCCCGGCCCTCCAGAGGGGGGGGGAGAGAGCCGGGCGCGGAGAGGGAGGCGGTTTACTTGGCCTGCTCCAGATCGGCGCCGGTCAGGTACTTGCCCAGCGGCTTGTAGGCGACGGCGAAGATCAGCAGCGTGATGGCGATGTTGGGCAGCATGTAGGCCAGGTTGTACAGCAGGGAGTAGAACCAGGGGCTGTGCATGGTCATGCCGAAGAAGGTGTCGGGCATGTAGGCGGCCCAGATGGTGGCGCCCACCACATAGTGGACCAGGAAGCGGGCGCCGCCGGCTACCAGCGTACCCAGGAAAACACCGCTGCGGCGGCGGGCAAACAGACCGGCCAGACCCAGCACCGTAAAGGCCAGCAGATAGTCGCCGATGATGGATTCCCAGCCGATGGCGAAGCCGCCGTCAAACATGAACTGCAGCACACCGAACAGGAAGCCGTCCAGCAGACCGGCGCCCAGTCCCCAGCGGACGGCGTACAGCACCAGCGGCACCATGGACAGGACGATGCTGCCGCCCCAGGGCATCTCCCACAGCTTGATGTAGCTGAGGATCTGGGCCACGGCCAGCAGTACGGCGCCCTCGCACAGGGCGCGGACCTTCATGTGATTCATAAACAGTACCTCCAGAAAAAGAAATTCCCGCATGGCGAGCCATGCAGGCGTCGCAATGCGGAAGACAGAAAGCCATATGTTCGCATTCCTACGCCGGCATTACCCGGATCAGGTTCGAGGGACCGGACGACGATACGTCTCATCTCAGCCGGCTTGCGCCAGCACCCCTTGGATTGTGGAGACATCTTAGCACGGGCTGTCTCTTATACACATCTCCGAGCCCACGAGACGTAGAGGAATCTCGTA
>URVR01000041.1 GCA_900551355.1 uncultured Eubacteriales bacterium
CGAGATTCCTCTACGTCTCGTGGGCTCGGAGATGTGTATAAGAGACAGGATCTGGGAGATGAAGTGCAGCGATTCCCGCCAGTCCATGCGGCCCCGCCGCTCCATATACTGCTTCAGCGTGATGCCGTCGATCAGCTCCATGACGATGTACTCCGTCTCACCGCTGGTGGAGACGTCGTACACCGAGACGATATTGGCGTGGGACAGCTGCGCCACGGCCCGGGACTCGTCCCGGAAGCGGCGGCGGAAGTCGGCGTTGTCCGCCAGATCGCTCTTGAGGATCTTGATGGCCACCAGCCGGTTCAGGCGATGACATCTGGCCTTATATACATTTGCCATGCCGCCGGAACCGATCAGCTCCAGAATTTCATAGCGATCGTCCAGCATACGTCCTATGTATTGATCCATGTTTGTCATCCCCTTTACGCGTTCATCAGCAGCACCGCCGTGATATTGTCCGGTGCGCCGCGCTGCAGCGAGATCTGCAGCAGGTGGTCCAGGCAGCTCTCGATATCGCCGTCGTGGAGCACCTCAAAAAGCATCTCCTGATCGGAGACGGTGTTCACCAGTCCGTCCGTGCACAGCAGGATGAAGTCCCCCTGCTTCCAGGGCACGGAAAATGTGTCTGCCTGGGCCTGTATGTCCGGGCCAAGCGCCCGGGTGATCAGGTTGCGGCTGGGGTGGCGGCGGGCCTCCTGGGGGGTGATGTCACCCTTCTCCACCATGTTCTCCACCACCGAGTGGTCCCGGGATATCTGGCGGATGCCCTCCTCCGTGATATGGTAGGCGCGGCTGTCGCCGATGTTGCCCACCATCACCAGCTCCTCCCGGGCCAGGGCGCAGACCAGTGTGGTGCCCATGTGCTGGTAGTCGGCGTTCTTCGCCGCCTCCCGCCGGATGGCCTCGTTGGCCAGTGAGATGGCGTACAGCATGGCCTGACGCAGCTGTTCCTCCCCCGCATCGTCCTGCAGGATGGCGCGCAGCTCCGTTTCAAACCGCTCCACAGCGATGCTGCTGGCAATGCGGCCCCCGTTGGTGCCGCCCATGCCGTCGCAGACCACCGCCGCGCTGCAGCCGCCCGCCGTGAACGCCGCGTAGGCGTCCTGGTTCTCGGTGCGCACCAGGCCGGTATTGGTAATGCCCCACATTTTCATGACAGGCTGCTCCTTCCTTGCTCCTCCATGGCCTTGCGCCGCAGCTGGCCGCAGGAGGCGTCGATGTCGCCGCCCAGACTGCGCCGCACCGTGGCGGTGATGCCGTGGGACTCCAGACGCTTCTGGAACGCGGCCACACGGCGGCTGGGCTTGTACGGGCTTTCCACCACGTCGTTGAGCGGGATGAGGTTCACATGACCCGGCATGCCCCGCAGCTTCTTGGCAATGAGGTCCGCCTGCCAGTCGTTGTCGTTGACGCCGTCGATCATGGCGTACTCAAAGCTGATGCGCCGCCCCGTCTTTTCAAAGTAGCGGTGGCAGGCGTCGAACAGCAGCTCCACGTCGTAGGCGCGGTTCACCGGCATGATGCGGCTGCGTGTCTCGCTGTCCGGCGCGTGGAGCGATACGGACAGCGTCAGCTGCAGCTGCTTTTCCGCCAGTGCGTCGATGCCCGGCACCACACCGCAGGTGGACAGGCTGATGTGACGCATACCGATGTTCATGCCGTCGGGGTGGTTCACCAGCTCCAGAAACCGCAGCACATTTTCCATGTTGTCCAGCGGCTCGCCGATGCCCATGAGCACGATGTTGGAGATCTCCCGGCCGGAGTCCAGCTGGGTGAACAGCACCTGATCCAGCATTTCCGAGGGCCGCAAATCCCGGACCTTGCCGGCGATGGTGCTGGCGCAGAAGGCGCAGCCCATGCGGCAGCCCACTTGGGACGAGATGCACACCGTGTTGCCGTGGTGGTACTGCATCAGCACCGTTTCGATGCAGTTGCCATCCGCCAGCTCCCACAGGTACTTGATGGTGCCGTCCAGCTTCGATGCCTGCTTCCGGGCCACCACGGGAGCGGTGATGAAGCACTGCTCCGCCAGCTTTTCCCGCAGGGGCTTGGAGAGGTTGGTCATCTCCTCGAAGGAGGTGACGCCCCGGTGCAGCCAGGTAAAGACCTGCTTGGCGCGGAACGCCGGCTCCCCCAGCTCCTTGAGGAACCGGGAAAGCTCCGGCTGGGTCATGGATTTGATGTCGGTCATAAAGACTCCTCGCTTATTTTCTGCGCATGCGGCAGATATAGAAGCCGTCCGTGCCCCAGCGCTGCGGCCACAGCGTCAGCTGTCCGCAGCAGCCGCCGATGGGATGCGGCAGGGAAAACGGCTCCATCGCAAAGTCAGGGTGGGTATCCAGAAACGCCGCGGTAACGCCCTCGTTTTCCTCCGGCAGCACCGTGCAGGTGGAGTACACCAGCACGCCGCCGGGGCGCACATAGGTGGCTGCGTTGTCCAGAATAGCGCTCTGGATGGCCGGCAGCTCCGCCAGCTCTCTGGGATCCTTGTAGCGGATGTCCGGCTTCTTGCGGATGATGCCCAGTCCGGAGCAGGGCACGTCGGCCACCACCAGATCGGCGGCGTTTTCCCACGCAGCGTGATGCTCCCGCCCGTCGGCCAGCGCCGTGCGGACGGAGTGGATGCCAAGGCGCTCCGCGCCCCGCTCAATGAGCGACAGCTTATGGGGATGGACGTCGCAGGACAGGATGTCTCCCCTGTCCCCCATGTCGATGGCCAGGGCGAAGGATTTTCCGCCCGGCGCGGCGCAGACGTCCAGCACTCGGGCGTCCGCCTGCGGCGCCGCCACCGTGGCCACCAGCCGGGCCGCGGCGTCCTGCACCGTAAAATGTCCCTCCGTAAAAGCGGGCAGCTGCTCCAGATCGCCGGTGGCGGATACCTCGAAGCAGCCCGCCAGCCACGGGTGGGCGTTCACCGTCACGCCGGCGGTCCGCAGCTCCTTCTCCAGCTCCTCCGCCGTGCATTTCAGCGTATTGGTCTGGATGGTGGTGGGTACGATCTCGTTGTTCATCCGGAGGTAGTCCTCCGTCTCCTCCGCCCCGATGACGTCGATGAGGCGGCGCACCAGCCACTTGGGATGGCTGTACCGCACGGACAGATAGTCCGCCGTGGTGCCCTGGGGCAGCGCCGGCATATCCATCCAGTTGGCTACGAATTTCCGCAGCACCGCGTTGACCATGCCGGCAGCCTTGGGACGGCCCCAGCGCTTGGTCATCTCCACCGCCTCGTTGACGGCGGCGCGGTGGGGGATCTTGTCCATGAACAGGATCTGATACCCGCCGATGCGCAGGATGTTCAGGATCACCGGCTCCAGCCGGTTCGGCTTCTGGCTGCACCAGCAGCCGATATAATAATCCAGCAGGCCCCGGTTCTGGATGACGCCGTAGGCAAGGCGCGTACAAAGCGCCGCCTCCCGGCTGTCCAGTTTATTTTTGGCAATGGTACGCTTGAGACTGCCGTCCGACCATGCGTTGGCGCGGCTGACCTGCATCAGTACCTCCAGCGCCGTGTCCCGGGCGCTGCTTCGCTGCATATCGCTCATGCGTCCACCTGCACGGGATGGCCCCGCAGATAGTCCGCCGCCGCCATGCGCTTGCCGCCCTCGGCCTGCAGCTCCAGAATACGCAGCAGCCGTCCGTCACCGCAGGCGATGGCAAGGCCCTGCTTCCCGGCCTCGGCAATCTTACCGGCAGCCAGCGCCGTCTCGCCGCCGATGGCGGTGCGGTATACCTTCACGTTCTTTCCATCCAGCACCATGGAGGCGCAGGGCCACGGGATCAGCCCCCGCACCTGGTCATGGAGCTGCCGGGCGCTGTGGGTGAAGTCCATGGGCGACAGGCTCCGGTCCAGCATGGGCGCATAGGTGTAGGCGCTGTGATCCTGCGGCGTCCGGACGGCGGTGCCGCTTTGCAGCTGCGCCACCGCCTGGGCCAGTGCGTCCGCGCCCAGCTCCGCCAGACGGGCCGTCAGGGTCTGGGCGTCCTCATCGGGATCGATGGCCGTCTCGCGGCAGAGGATGATGTCGCCCGCGTCCAGCTCCTTGGCCATATACATAATGGTGACGCCGGTGACGCTCTCTCCGTTGAGAATGGCCCAGTTGATGGGCGCCGCGCCCCGGTATTTCGGCAGGATAGAGGAGTGCACATTGATAGAACCAAGAGGCGGCGCGTTCAGGATATCCTCCGGCAGGATCCGGCCGTAGGCCGCCACCACGATCAGCTCCGGCGCCAGCTCCTCCACGATGCGCAGGGCCTCGCCGTCCCGCATTTTCAGCGGTTGGTATACCGGCAGGCCAACTGTTAAGGCATATTCCTTCACAGGGGAGAACGCCAGCTTGTGGCCCCGGTTCTTGGGTTTATCCGGCTGGGTGAACACGCCGCACACGTCGTGTCCGTCCTCCACCAGCCGCTTCAGGGACGCCACGGCAAAATCGGGCGTACCCATAAACAGTATTCTCATTCGTCCTCGTCTCCGTTCTCCGCCTCGCACTGGCGGATGTACGCCTCCAGCTCCTCCTCGGTCAGCAGGTGGTCGGTATGCTCCACGAACAGATGGCCGTCCAGATGCTCGATCTCGTGGCAGAAGCAGCGGGCGGTCAGTCCCTCGTCCTCCACCTCGAACCAGTCGCCGTTCCGATCCTGCGCCCGGACGCGGACGATCTCCGGGCGGGTGACCTCGCCGTATTTCCCGGGAACGCTGAGGCAGCCCTCCAGCCCGGTCTGCTCACCCTCGGTGCGGATGATCTCCGGATTCACCAGCTCGATGAGCTGATCCTCCTCGTCCAGCACCACGCACACACGGCGCAGCACGCCGACCTGCGGCGCGGCCAGACCCACGCCGCCGGAATCGGCCAGCGTATCCGCCAGATCGTCCAGCAGCGTGTGCAGACGTCCGTTGAAGTCCGTCACTGGACGGCATACCTTGGTCAGGCAGGGCTCTCCCTGTAAAGCGATCTTCCTTAACGCCATTGTTTGTACCTCGTTTTCTCAGAGTCAATCCATCAGATTGCAGTCGGTATGGATATGCAGGCGGCGGTTCTCACCGCGCTGCGCGAATTCCCGCATGAAAGCGCTCAGCAGCTGCCGAAGCTGCCGGTCGTTGCGGCCCAGGATCATGGTGCGGTAGCGGTAGCTGCCGTTGACTTTCACCACCGGTGCCGGCGCCGGCCCTAAAATCTGCAGCTCCATGGCGCTGTACGGCGGCTGCTGCGCCGTCTGACGCAGACTGCGGGTCAGCAGGGCGATAGCCTGCCGCACGGCGTCCTCCTCCTGCCCCGTCACCGTCACGGTGAACTGGTCGGCAAAGGGCGGGTCGCGCCGCAGCCGCCGCAGCCGGATCTCCGCGTCGTAAAACCGCTGGTAATCCTGCTGCGCCGCCGCCTGTATCACGTCGTTCTGCGGCGTGTAGGTCTGGATCACCGCCCGCCCGGCCTTGCTGCCCCGCCCGGCCCGTCCGATGACCTGGGTCAGCAGGTTGAACGTGCGCTCCGCGGCGCGGTAGTGATCCACATACAGGGACGTGTCCGCCCCTAAGACGCCCACCAGCGTCACATTTTCAAAATCCAGCCCCTTGGCCACCATCTGGGTGCCCAGCAGAATGGGCACCCGTTTTTCCTCGAACTCCCGCAGGATGGCCTCATGACCCACGGATACGGTGTCCGCGTCCATCCGCAGCAGCGGCGTGCCCGGGAACAGGGTGCGCAGCTCCTCCTCCACCCGCTGGGTGCCCACGCCGATGTGCTTGAACTGCCCGCCGCATTCGGGGCAGACCTCCGGCGCTTTTTCGGAATAGCCGCAGTAGTGGCACATCAGCCGTCCGTTGGCGCTGTGGTAGGTAAGGTATACGCTGCAACGCGGGCATTTGGGGACGTAGGTGCACTGGGGACACAGCAGCTGGCGGCTGCTGCCCCGCCGGTTCAGGAACAGGATGCTCTGCTCCCCGGCGTCCAGATTTTTCTGCAATTCCTCGTAGAGCGGGCGGCTGATGATGCCGTTCCGCCCCTCCAGCAGCTCCTGCCGCAGATCGGCCAGAATGACCCGGGGCAGCGCCTGCTGGTTATAGCGCCGCCGCAGCAGCGCCTTCTGATAATCGCCCTTTTCCGCCCAGTACGCCGTCTCCACCGTAGGAGTAGCGGAGCCGAGAAGGAGCCTGGCTTCCTCCTGCATGCAGCGATACTTGGCGATGTCCCGCGCGTGGTAGCAGGGCGCCGTCTCCGACTCGTAGGAGCTCTCCTGCTCCTCGTCCATGACGATGAGCCCGATATCCCGCAGAGGCGCGAACACCGCTGACCGGGTGCCCAGCACGATATGGGCCTCGCCCCGGCGGATGCGCTTGAACTGGTCGTACCGCTCCGTCAGCCGCAGGCCGCTGTGCAGCAGCGCTACCTCATCGCCGAAATAGGCGGTGAACCGGGCCATCATCTGGGGCGTCAGCGCGATCTCCGGCACCAGGATCATCACGGAACGGCCCCGGTGCAGCAGCTCCTGCGCCAGCCGGATATACACCAGCGTCTTGCCGCTGCCGGTGACGCCCTGCAGCAGTGTGACACCGGCTTTTCCGGACAGCGCCTGCTGCAGAATATCCTCGTAGACCTGCTGCTGCTCGTCGTTCAGTATAATGGGAACTGCCTTTACAGCGTACTGTTTTTCCGTAATGCGGTACGCTTCCTGCTCCCGCAGGGATACGGCGCCGTTCAGCGCCAGCAGCTCCACCGTCTTGCGGGACGCGCCGGTGAAATAGCACAGGTCGTGCATCCCCGTTTCGCCGTTTTGCGCCAGAAACGCCACTACCTCGCGCTGGCGGCGGGCGGTCTTTCCCACCAGCTCCAGCGCCTGCTCCACCGGCACCGCCAGCTTTACGAACAGGTCCACCCTGTCCCGCACCTTCCGGCGGGACTCCGTCTCCCGGCGGAGCGTCCCCGCCTTCTCCATGCGCCGCAGCAGCAGCGCCGTATCATCGCCAAGTGCCTGCTTCAGAGCCTCCGTCTCCATCGGCCCATCCAGTAAGAGGCGGCATACCGCCGCCTCCTTTTCCGGCAGCGTCTCCGGCAGCACGTCCCTTGCCAGACGCCACATCTCCCGGTAGCGGTACCACACCGCCGCCGGCAGGATGGTGTGCAGGGCGTCGTAGAACGTGCAGAAATACCGCTGCCGCATCCACAGCGCCAGCCGTATTTCCTTCTCCGACACCACCGGCTCCGCGTCCAGCAGGGTGCGCACCGTTTTCAGGGGCTTGTCCGGTACGCCCTCCCCCGTTGCCAGGATCACCGCCTCGCTGAGACGGTTTCCTTTGCCGAAGGGTACCAGCACACGACAGCCCACCTGCCCGCCCACATCGCGGGGCAGCAGATAGTCGTACACCTTGTCGATGGCGTAGGGCGCCGCCTGCACGGCCACCTTGGCGATCACAGCCATGTCAGATGTTCTCTTCCTCAATGACGGGGTTGGCTACGAACTTGCCCTCCGCCACCTCATTGATGGCCTCGGTCACGGGCTTTTCCTCCAGATGCTCGCCCTTGGCCTCGGCCTCGGCGGCGATCTGGCGGGCGCGGCGCGCCACCACATTCACCATCATATAGCGGTTGGGGATATACTCCGTCAGTTTGTTCATTGCAGGATACAGCATCATAATACTCACATTTCCTTTCCGTTGAGAATGTATTCCATACGCTCGGCGGGCTTGCAGTGCTCGGCGCACAGGATCGCGCGCAGCTCCTCCACTGCCTGCTCCACCGTATCGTTGATGACAAAATAGTTGTAGTCGCTGGCGTTCTTCAGCTCCACCTGTGCTCGGAGCAGACGCTTCTGCACCTTCTCCGGTGTGTCTGTGCCGCGGGCGGTGAGCCGGCGCTCCAGCTCCTTCCAGCTGGGGGGTGCGATGAAGATCCGTACCGTCTCCGGCCGCTTGGCGCAGACCTGCGCCGCGCCCTGGATCTCGATGTCCAGGATCACGTCGCGGCCCTGCTCCATGGCCTCGTCCACATACTTCTTGGGGGTGCCGTAGAAGTTGCCCACATACTCGGCATACTCCAGAAAGGCGTCCTCCTCGATCATGCTGCGGAACCGGTCCGCGTGGATGAAGTGGTAATCCACGCCGTCCCGTTCCCCCTCCCGGGGTGCGCGGGTGGTGGCGGATACGGAAAAATACAGGTCGTCCCGGCCCTCGAACAGCGCGTGGAGCACGGTGCTCTTTCCCACGCCGGACGGCCCGGAGATGATAAATGTCTTGCCTCTCCTGTTCAAAGCTTATTCCTCCTCTGTCAGATCCTTTACCGTCAGACCCAGACGGGGCGCCATTTTCTCCGTGCTCAGCGCCGAGAGCACCACATGGTCGCTGTCCATGATGAACACGGACGCCGTTTTCCGCCCGAAGGTGGCGTCGATGAGCATGCCGCGGTCCCGTGCCTCCTGCACCAGGCGCTTTACCGGCGCGGAGTCGGGGGCCACCACGGCGATGAGCCGTTCCACGGAGATGAGGCTGCCGAAGCCGATGTTCACAAGCTGCATGGCAGGCCCCTCACTCGATGTTCTGGATCTGCTCGCGGATCTTCTCCACCTCGGCCTTCATGTTCACCACGTCCTGCGCGATGGTCAGGTCGCTGCACTTGGAGCCGATGGTGTTGCACTCGCGGTTGATCTCCTGCACTAGGAAGTCCAGCTTCCGGCCCACGGGGATGTCGCCGGCCAGCATGGTGCGCAGCTGGGCCATATGGCTGTGCAGCCGCACCGTCTCCTCGTCCACTGCCACCTTGTCGGCAAAGATGGCCGCCTCGGTGAGGATGCGGGACTCGTCGATGGTGGCGGACTGCAGGACCTCCATCATCTTGGCCTCCAGACGCTGGCGGTAGGCCGCCACCGTCTCCGGCGAACGCTGTTCCACCCGTGCCACCGTCTCTTCAATGGTGTCGGCACGGCTGCCCACGTCCTCGGCCAGCTTGGCGCCCTCCACGGCCCGCATCTCATTGTAGGCCGTCAGCGCGTCATCCAGCACGGCGCAGATGTCGGCGGCAATGGCCTCCACATCCTCCTCCGCCTTGGTGACGGTCAGCACATCGGGGAATCTGGCCAGCATGTCCGGCGTGACGGCGCCCTCCAGCCCGAAGGTGTTCTTCAGGCGCATCAGTGCATCGTAATACCCCCGGGCCAGCGGCTCGTTGACAGCCACCACCGTCTCGTCGGCGCCGGTGGCGTCGATGGTGACGAACACATCCACCTTGCCCCGGGACACCGCCTTCTGCACGCGGCCCTTGATGGCGTCCTCGGCAAAAATGTAGGCGCGGGGCATCTTCACAGTGCAGTCCAGATAGCGGTTGTTGACGGAGCGCACCTCCACCGTGATATCGCGGCCGCCGCGCATCTCGCGGGCACGGCCATAGCCGGTCATACTCTTGACCACTTGATCATCTCCTTCGTTATATTGAGAAAAACCTCCGTCAGCAGAAGCAGACGGGCACGCCCAGCGCGTTGCAGCACAGGCTGATGCCGCACAGCCGCAGGCAGTCTGTATTGTCGCAGTTTCCGGTGGTGACGGAGCCGTAGCCGTTGGGCCGGTAGGCGTTCTGCCGTCCCTCCGACATGTCCAGCGCCCGCTGGTACTCCGCGTTGTCCGGCTCCATCTGCACGGCGGTCTGGTAATAGCGCCGCGCCTCGTCCAGCCAGCCCCGGCGGGTGCAGATCACGCCCTTGAGGAAGTTCCACTCCGCGTCGTGGTCGGTCTGGGCGTTCAGAAGCTCCTCTGCCAGATTCAGGTCGCCCTGGGAGATGGCCATGCGGATGCGCTGGAGCCGGGTGGCGCCGGTGCCGTAGGCTGAGGAGTACCCCGTCCCGCCATAGCTCTGACCGTATCCCTGGCTGTAGCCGCCATATCCCGCCGCACCGCTGTAGCCGCCGTTCCGGGCGGCCTTGCGCTGGCTCTGGATGGTCTCGTAGGCCTCGTTGATCTCCTTCATGCGCTCCTGTGCCAGATCGGCCAGCGGATTGTCGTGATAGTTGTCGGGATGATACTTCCGCGCCAGATCACGATAGGCTTTCTTCACTTCATCGTCCGTGGCGGTGCTGGGCACGCCCAGCACCTGATAGGGATCACGCATCGTTGGTGTCCGCCTTTCGTATAGCTTGTCTCTCTCGTCTCCGCCGGTGAAACGTGCCGTTCAGCACGGCCGCGCCCACCAGATATAACCCCTCATACACCGTGGCACGGATCACCGGCGTGTATACACCGAAGTCCGCCAGCTCAAAGGCCGCCGCCATGGCCCGCACGGAGCCGTCCAGCGTCGCGGCCAGCTGCTGCCGCCCCTCCGCCGTCAATGCGCCGCCCTCCAGCGGGAACCGCAGCGCCAGCGGATTGTAGCTGCCGGAACGCAGGTCGTCCGACAGATCGTCCGCCGCGTCCACCAGATAGACCCACCGGCCCAGGTGGTACAGCAGCTGCTCCGCCACCCGGCGCTTCACCGGATCCTCCACCCGCCGCGCCGCACCGGCCAGCAGCGCCGCAAAGGCGTCCGCCGGGGCGTCCAGCGACGGGCATCGCTCCCGCTCCAGCGCGGCCAGCGCCGTCAGGTGCGTCCGGGTGTCCGCATCGAACTGCGGCTGCCGCGCCCGCGCCCTCCGATAGGCGCGCCGCAGCAGAAGCGCCGCCGCCCGGTACTTCAGACCCTTGAAAAATCCGTGGTCGGCGATGCCGTCCCGGAGCTGCCACCACGTCAGGATCACGCTCATGTCGGCGGCGGCGTCCATGGCGTTGTCGCCGCAGGCGCAGCGCCGCTTCCGGAACGGATGGGCGATGCACCGCTTTTCGCAGCTGCCGCCGCCCTCCGACAGGATCATGGCCAGAAACGTCAGGTCGTAGTTGAGGATCATCCGTCCCGCTGGGCCGTACCCCCGGCCCAGTGCGTGGCACAGGCCGCAGTAGGCGGCGCGGAACGTCTGCCGCTCCTCCTCCGTCAGCCGCTGGTCTGAGGGCCGTACATACCCGAACATCCGTCAGAACAGCCGCAGGATGGTGTAGGTCAGGCTCTCCTCCCGCTTGGCCCGGCGGTCATAGAACACGCTGGGCAGGAAGAACACCGCCGCCGCGATGATGGCCCTGTCTCTTATACACATCTGACGCTGCCGACGA
>URVR01000042.1 GCA_900551355.1 uncultured Eubacteriales bacterium
CCCCCGCCACCAGCTCGTAAAAGCCGCCCTTGTCCCGCACGGTCAGGGGCTGCAGGATGCCGTAGGCGCGGATGCTGTCCGCCAGCTCCCGCAGCGCCGTCTCGTCAAAGCTGCGCCGGGGCTGCTGCGGGTTGGGACGCACCGTGTTGATGGGGATATAGCGAACACGGCTGGACAGGAATTCCCCCCTCTGGTTCTTCTTCATGGTCTCCCCCTCCTTTGGCCCCATTGTACGGCGCCGGCGCCGCGAAACAGGGCACAAAGTGTCGGGAAATCCGAAAAAAGTAGTGTCGGACGCAAAAAAGACGCCGTTTGGCGTCTTTCTTTACGGTTATTTGACAAATTTACTGCCGCTCGCGCTTCAGGCGGCGGATGTCCTCGCCGAAGAAGGGCAGGATCTCGTACTCCCCTTCCAGCCGGGAGCGCACCGCCTGTCCGTAGCGGCTGCCGATGTCCTCCGGGGCCAGATTGGTGCTGATGATGGTGGCGCGCTTCTCCATCAGGCGGCCGTTGATGATCTGGTACAGGGCGCTCTGGACGAAGGCGGTGGTCATCTCCGTGCCCAGATCGTCCAGGATCAGCAGGTCACACTTCATGCAGCGGTCCGCGTCCTCGCTGCCGCCGTCGTCCCGGCGGAACTTGGCGTCCTCGAACCGGCTGAACACGCTGGCGGCGGTGTCGTACACCACGGAAAAGCCGTTCTCGCTGACTACCCGGGCGATGCAGGCGGAGAGAAACGTCTTGCCCAGTCCTGTGCCGCCGGACAGCAGCAGATTGCCGCCGCCCCGGGCAAACTGATAGGCGTAGTCCCGGCAGACATCGAAGTTGCGCTCCATGTTCTCCCGGGGCGACACGCCGAAGTCCGGCTGCACCGCGCTGTCGTACCAGTCGAAGCTGAACGTCTCGAAGCTGTCCTCCCCCAGCGGCAGCAGGCGGGACAGCTCCGCCAGCTGCTCCCGGGCGTAGTAGGCCCGCAGGCACCGGCACACGCCGCCCTGCACATAGCCGGTGTCGCCGCACTGGGCGCAGGCGGGCTTCTCCTCCAGCCAGTCCGCCGGATAGCCCAGGGAGGCCAGGAGCTGCGCCCGCTCCCGCTGGAGCTGGAGGTTCTCGTCCCGCAGCACCCGGATGGCGGGCAGCGGGTCGGTGCCCCGGGCCAGCGCGGAGGAGATGATGCGGCTCATGGTGCCCCGCAGCTCCGTGTCGATCTCCGCAAGCCGGGGCGCCCGGGCAAAGGCCGTGCGCCGCCGCTGCTCCAGCTGGGAGGCGCGGCGCTGCTTGTCCTCGTCAAAGCGGGCCAGCGCCCGCTGCATGATCCTGCCGTCGTATGCCATATCGTCACCTCTTGATATACCGGCGCATCCACGCATTCTGCTGGCCGCCGGACTGGCCGCCGTCGGCGGGCGGCGTCCGGGCGGGCTTGCGCTCCTCGCCCCGCTGCACCTGCTGGGGGGTGTGCCACCCGCTGTCGTGCCAGCGGCGCAGGATGCCGTTGAGATAGCGCCAGTTCATGTCCTTCTTGTAAAATACCGTCCGCTCGTAGGCCATGGCCACCGTCTCCGGCGGGAAGCCCATGTCCATCCAGTCCGCGATGTAGCGGCTCTCCGCCTCCACCGGGGGACGGTCGGGCAGGTGCAGCGCCTGCATGTACGCCCCCATCTTCTGGCGGCGGCGGCTCCACGTCCGCAGGTAGGCGGCGGCGCTGACCTGATCGAAAAGCCCCAGCTGCGCCCAGTGGTAACCCTCCTTCTCCACCTGCCGCATGGTGGGGCGGCGTCCCTCGCCCCACTGGGCCTTGGCGCGCTCCACACAGTGGCACAGCAGCAGATAGATCACGTCCGCCGGCAGGCCCAGATCGTCGTACAGTCCCGCCAGAATTTGCAGGTCGGCGGTGCGCAGCTTCTTGCCCAGCTGCTGCTCCGCCTGCGGGATCAGCAGGCGGAAGCCCTCGTTGTCCGTCAGCAGGGCGGTGATGTCCTCCGTGGAGTAGACGGGCCGCTCCGCCGCCGGCTCGGGACGGGGCTGCTGGGGACGGGGCAGCAGCCCCAGCTCCTGCAAAACGCCCTCCGCCGCGTCTATGCGCAGGCGGCTCATGGTGGGCAGCGCCCGCTCCAGCTCCTCCGGCGTGACGCCCCGGCCAAACCGCTGGAGCGCCAGATACAGCAACGCCGCGTCGCCCTCGCCCCGCTTGAGCAGGCTCTCCACCGCCGAGGCGGGCAGGGTCATATTCTCTTGTCCGCCCCGGAGGATATAGCCGCTCATGGACAGGGCCTCCTTTTTTGTCAGTGCCCCTATTTTACATGAAAAGTGGAGCGGCGTAAAGCGGGCGCGGTCACATTTTTACAAATTTCCGCTTTTCGCCAAAATACACTTTCCACGCCGGGAAATTGTGCTATAATGGATGCTGTATAAGCATCTCTACCAGTAGAATTTTTACGGATACACAGAGGAGGTTGACCTATGGCGAATCGGGTAACGATGACCATCTGCGGCACGGAGTATACGCTGGTGGCGGAGGAGGACGCGGCCTACATGGAGAAGGTAGGCGCCATGGTGGACGGTGAGATGCGTCAGCTGATGGACGGCGCCCACATGAGCCGCGACAACGCTGCCGTGCTGGCCGCCGTGAATCTGGCGGACGAGCTGTGCAAGGCCCAGGAGAATGCCGATAACCTGCGCCGCCAGCTGAAGACCTATCTGGACGAGGCCAGCCGCGCCAAGAGCGAGGCCGCCGAGCTGCGCCGCAAGCTGCAGAATCAGCAGGGCCGCAAGGGATGATGGAGCTTCTCTCCCCCGCCGGCGGCTTTGACTCCCTCATCGCCGCCGTCCAGACCGGCGCGGACGCGGTATACATGGGCTTCGGTGCGTTCAATGCGCGGCGCAGCGCCAAGAATTTCACCGACGAGGAATTTGCGTCGGCGGTTTCTTATTGCCATTTGCGGGGTGTACGGGTCTTTTTGACGCTGAACACCCTGCTGACCGACCGGGAGCTGGTACAGGCCGAGGACGCCCTGAAAAAAGCCTGCGCCATGGGCGTGGACGCCATACTGGTGCAGGACTGGGGGCTTCTGACGCTGGCGCGGGAGATCGTGCCGGACGTGCCGCTCCACGCCAGCACCCAGATGAGCCTGTTCACCCTGGGCGGCGCCAACGAGGCCGCCGCCCTGGGCATGGAACGGGTGGTGCTGGCCCGGGAGCTGAACCGGGACGAGGTGCGGGAGATCTGCGCCGGCTGTTCCGCTGAGATCGAGATCTTTATCCACGGCGCGCTTTGTATGTGCTACTCCGGACAGTGCGAGATGAGCGCCGTGGTGGGTGAGCGCAGCGGCAACCGGGGCGCCTGCGCCCAGCCCTGCCGCCTGCCCTACGGGGTCGACGGCCCCTGCCGGGGCGGGCATCCCCTGAGCCTGAAGGACGCCAATCTCTCCGCGTATCTGGCGGAAATGGATAAGATGGGTGTGGCCTGCCTCAAGCTGGAGGGCCGCATGAAGCGCCCGGAATATGTGGCGGTCATCACCGGCATCTACCGGCGGCTGCTCGATGAAAAGCGCCGTCCTACGGCGGAGGAAGCCCGTCAGCTGGAGCAGGCCTTCTCCCGCAGCGGGTTTACCGACGGGTACTGGCTGGGCAAGAAGGGCACCCAGATGTTCGGCACCCGTCCGGAGAACGCGCCGGAACCCAAGGAGCTGTTCGCCGAGGCGCGGGCGCAGTACGAAAACGGGCGGGAAAACCGGAGGATACCGGTGTCTCTGGCCATCCGGGTGCAGGCGGGCAAGCCGGTGTCGCTGGCAGTGGCCTGCCAGAGCAACAACGGTCTGATGAACGTATGGGCGCAGGGCCCGGTGCCGGAGACGGCCCGCAGCCGCGCCCTGACCGCCGAGGAGCTGCGGGAGCGGCTGAGCAAGACCGGCGGCACCGTGTTCACGGTGGAGCAGTTCCGCGCGGAGCTGGACGACGGTCTGATGCTGCCGGCCAGCGTCATCAACGGCCTGCGGCGGGACGCGCTGGAGGGGCTGAAGCAGCGGCTGGAGCAGGACTGGTTCCTGCGGCGGATGAGCCCCTGGCAGAAGGAGGAACTGCGGCAGGGCCGCGACCCCCACGTCCGGCGTGTGCTGGAGGCGGCGGCGCTGCCCGAAGCCCCGGAGCCGCCCAAGACGATGCGCTTTACCTGCTCCGTATTGAAGGCCCAGCAGGTGACGGCGGCGCTGCTGGCGGAAAAGCCCGCCATCGTGTACGTCCCCATTGAGGAGCTGGAGCGGCTGGACGCCGGTCTGGACTGGGGCAAAACGGAGCTGTGCGCCGTGCTGCCCCGCATTTTCCGGACGGCGGACGAGCCGGTGCTGCGGCAGCTTCTGGAGCGGCATCCGGAGGCGACGGCGGTGGCTGTCGGCAATCTGGGTCACCTGCCCGTCGTGCGGGGCCTGGGGCGGACGCTGCGGGGCGACTGCGGACTGAACGTCTTCAACTCCCGCGCCCTCCTGTTCTGGCGGGAGCAGGGACTGTCCAGCGCCACGGTGTCCTTTGAGCTGCGGTGGCAGCAGATACGCGATCTGAACAAGCACCTGCCCTGCGAGGCCATCGTCTACGGGCGGCTGCCGCTGATGGTGACGGAGAACTGTGTCACCCGGTGTAATGTGGGCTGTACCCACGGGGCAGGCAGCGTCCTCACCGACCGTACCGGCGCACAATTCCCCGTGACCTGCGGCTACGGCTGCCGGTGCGAGATCCAGAACAGCAGGACGCTGTTTCTGGCCGACAAGCCGGAGATGCACCGCTGCGGCCTGACCTACGGGCGGCTGCGGTTCACCACGGAGACGCCGGAGCAGTGCGCCGCCGTGCTGCGGCGGTACAAGGACGGCGGCGACTGGACGCCGGACGACACGACACGCGGGTTGTTTTACCGGGGCGTCGAGTAAACGAGGCGTATAATTCTTGTAGTATATTACAAATAGTTTTCATATTTTCAGAAAAAGGTGTTCTTATGGAGTTAAAGATCAAAGCCCTGTCCCCCAAAATCGGAACGGATATCCCCCTGCCCTGCTTTGCCACGGTGGGGGCGGCGTGCATGGATCTGTGCGCCTGCATCGACCAGCCGGTGACGCTGGCCGCCGGTGAGCGGCGGCTCATCCCCACCGGTCTCGCCATCGCCCTGCCGTCGGCGGACTATGTGGCGCTGGTGTTTGCCCGCAGCGGGCTGGGCATCAAGCAGGGCGTGTGTCTCGCCAACGGCGTGGGCGTCATCGACAGCGACTACCGCGGCGAGATCGGCGTGGGGCTGGTGAATCTGGGCAACAGCCCCTACACCGTCCGGCCCGGCGACCGCATCGCCCAGCTGATGGTGACGCCGGTGGTACGACCCACGGTGGTGCCGGTCAGCGAGCTGGACGAGACAGACCGGGGCGCAGGCGGCTTCGGCTCCACGGGGCGGTGAGCGGTATGGCAAGGATCGTACTGGCCTCCGGCTCCCCCCGGAGGCAGGAGCTTTTGCAGCGCATCGGCATCCGCGATTTTACCGTCCGGGTGCCCCAGGTGGAGGAGTGGTATCCCGACGGCCTGACGCCGGAGGAGATCGTGTGCTACATCTCCCGGGAGAAATCGCAGGCAGTCCCCTCCGACGAGGAGGAGATCGTCATCACCGCCGACACCATGGTGTTTCTGGACGACAAAAAGCTGGGCAAGCCCGCCAACCAGGCGGAGGCGCTGGCCATGCTGACGGCCTTGCAGGGGCGGCACCACACTGTCTGCACCGGCGTGACGGTGCGGCAGGGCGCGCACGTTCTGACCCGGGCGCAGGCCACGGACGTCTATTTCCGCCCCGCATCGGAGGCGGAGCTGCGGGCCTACATCGCCGGGGGCGAGCCCATGGACAAGGCGGGGGCCTACGGCGTACAGGGGCAGGGCGCGCTGCTGGTGGAACGCATCGACGGCGACTTTTTCAATGTGATGGGTCTGCCGGTGCTGCTGCTCAGCCGGATGCTGGCGGAGTTCGGCGTCACGCTGCTGGGCTGAGAGGAAACAACGGATGAAACGATTTTTTACGAAAACCGGTATCTGGCTGCTGGCCGGCGCCGCCGTCATCGCCGTGGTGCTGTGCATCATCTCGGCTCTCGGCTCCGGCACCAGCCTGCTGCACAACGCGCTGGGCGTCATCGCGTCGCCCTTCCGCTCGGCAGGCTCGGCGGTGGTGGAGTGGGTCGGCGGCATCGGCGACCACTTCGCCAGCATCGAGGAGCTGCAGGCGGAGAACGAGGCGCTGCGGCAGGAAAATGCCCAGCTGCGGCAGGAGCTGCGCACGGCGCAGCCCGCCGCCGAGGAGAACCAGCGGCTCCGGGAGCTGCTGGATCTGCGTGCCCAGCGGTCCGATCTGGTGTTTGAGGCGGCCCGCATCACCCAGCGGGACGTGTCCAACTGGTCCAGCACACTGGTGCTGAACCGGGGCAGCCGCCACGGCGTGGCGGAGAACGACTGCGCCGTGGACTGCTACGGCAATCTGGTGGGCGTGGTGACGGAGGTGGGCCTGAACTGGTGCCGCCTCACCACCATACTGGACACCGGCTCCCAGCTGGGCGCCATGGTGTTCCGCACGGAGGAGACGGCCATCGCCGCCGGCGACCTGTCCCTGATGACGGAGGGCAGACTGAAGCTCAGCTATCTGCCGGATTCCTCCACCCTGATCAAGGGTGATCTGGTGGTGACGTCCGGTCTGGGGGGCTACTACCCCTCCGGACTGCCCATCGGCTCCGTGGAGGAGGTGCGCACCGACGACGGCGGTCTGGCCCGCTACGCGGTGCTGACGCCCCGGTGCGACCCGGACGCCCTGACCGACCTGTATATCATTACGGATTTCGACGTGGTGGAGTGACCGCGGGAAAGGAACTGCTATGACACGACGCACCATGGTGCGAAAGTGGATATTGTACTGTCTGTGCGCGCTGGCGCTGCTGGCGGTGCAGGACATGGTGCTGGTGCATGTGCGCATCGGCGGCGTACACCCGTTCCTGCTGCCGGCGCTGGCGCTGATCCCGGTGACGCTGGAGCGCAGCGGCCAATCGCTGCTGTACGCCCTGTTTTTCGGGCTGGCCTGCGACCTGCTGATGCCCACGGGGGTGTTCGTGTGCTTCTACTGCCTGGTGTTCTTCGGCGGCGCCCTTCTGGCGCGGCTGCTGTCCGGGCAGGTCATCGTGGCGGGACTGTTCTGCTCACTGGCCGTGTCCGCCGTGGGGCTGCTGCTGTGCGGCTTTCTGCGGATCCTGCTGCTGACGTACCAGCAGGGCATCTCCACCGGCCCGGCGCTGACGCTGCTGGGCAAGGAGCTGCTGCTGTCACTGGCGGTGACGCCGCTGGTGCATTTCCCCTTCTCCCGGGTCTGTCACCTGACCCGGGGCGAGTGACGAGGAGGCATTTCCCATGATGAAGAACCCCCATCCCGCCAAACGGCGGGTCATGATCCTGCTGGGCGTCTTTGCCGCCTTCCTGCTGCTGTTCGGCGCGGTGCTGTACGACGCCCAGATCCTCCACGGCAGCGAGAACCGGGCGCGCTCCATCTCCAGCAACGCCACCAGCGAGGTGGTGCCCGCCTCCCGGGGCATCATCACCGACCGGAACGGCAAGGTGCTGGTGTCCAACCGGCTGGCCTATACGCTGGTATTCGACCGCAGCGGCTTTACCGACGACGCGGCGCTGAACGACGCCATCCTGCGGCTGATCCGCCTGTGTCAGGAGACGGGCACCGGCTGGAACGACACGCTGCCCATCAGGCAGACCGGCAGCTTCGTCCGGTACACCAACGACCGGTCGGAGAGCTTCAGCAAGTATCTGGAGGACAACAAGCTGACCGTTACCGCCGCCGGGCGGCAGCTCATCGCAGAGCTGCGGGAGCTGTATCACGTCGATGAGAGCCTGTCGGAAAAGGACGCGCGGCTGGTGGTGGGCGTGCGGTACGAGCTGCACAGCCGCGACAGCTATACCTTTGCCGAGGACGTGTCCTCGGAGGTGCTGAGCCTTATCACCGACGGACGCTATGAGGGCGTCAGCATCCACACCGCCTCCGCCCGGGTGTACAACACCACGCTGGCGGCCCACATTCTGGGCACCATCGGCCCTATCTGGCAGGAGGAGTGGAGCAGCAACGAAAAGACCGGCTATGTGGGCTACGCGGACAAGGGCTATTCCATGAACGACCTTGTGGGCAAGGACGGCGTGGAGAAGGCCTTTGAGGAGTATCTGCGGGGCACGGACGGACGGCGGCTCATCACCACCGATGAGGACGGCAAGCTCACCGGCGAGCTGTACACCCGGGAGCCGCAGCCCGGCGGCACCGTGGCGCTGACGCTGGACATCGACCTGCAGGCCGATGTGGAGCGGGCGCTGGCGGAGACCATCACCGGCATGATCGACGAGGACAGCAACGAGCGCGGCGGCGCTGCCGCCGTGGTCAGCGTGGGCAGCGGCGAGGTGCTGGCCCTGGCCAGCTACCCCACCTATGACCTGTCCACCTTCAACGAGGATTACGAGGAGCTGGTGGCCGATGAGCGGCTGCCCATGTTCAACCGGGCTACCCAGGGCATCTACGCCCCCGGCTCCACGTTCAAGATGTGCACCGCCGTGGCGGCGCTGGAGAGCGGCATCATCACCCCCTCCTCCATCATCCAGGACCGGGGCATCTACACCTATTACCGGGATCCCCAGCCCATGTGCTGGGTCTACCGCCAGGGCGGCTCTACCCACGGGCGCATCAACGTGACCCAGGCCATCACCGAATCCTGCAACTACTTTTTCTATGAGGTGGGACGGCTCACCGGCATCCGCACGCTGGACAGCTACGCCTCCCAGTTCGGTCTGGGGCAGTCCACCGGCATCGAGATCGGCGATTCCAGCGGCGTGCTGGCCTCTCCGGAATGGGCGGACAGCCACAACCAGGAGTGGACGGACGGCCAGACCATCACCGCCGCCATCGGACAGTCCTACAACCTGTTCACCCCGCTGCAGCTGGCCAACTACATCGCCACGCTGGTGGGCGGCGGTGAGCACTATCAGGCCCATCTGCTGAAGAACGTCAAGGAGTACGACAACTCCCGGCTGCTGTACGTCTACGGCGACGAGCCGCTGAACACCGTCGAAATGTCCGATTCCACGATAGAGGCTGTGACGAAGGGCATGCACGAGCTGACGGTCTCCGGCGGCGTGGCCTTTGCCTTCCGGGACTGCGTGGTTTCCGCCGGCGCCAAGACCGGCTCGGCCCAGGTGGGCACCGACATCGCCAACGGCGTGTTCGTGGCCTACGCCCCCTACGAGGACCCGGAGATCGCCGTGGCCATCGTCATCGAAAAGGGCGGCAGCGGCGCGGCGCTGGCTACCACCGCCGTGGAGATCATCAACTCCTGGTTCAGCCATGCCCAGGACGACAGCGCCGCCATGGGTGAGAATACCCTGTTGAAGTGAGAGGTCTTTCTATGCTCCCTGTTTTTGATCCGCAGGACGCATCCTGCAAATCCCCCTTCGGCGCGGCGCAATGCGGCGCGGAGGTGACATTCACCCTGCGGGACGAGACGTACTACGCCTGCGAGCTGCTGGTGCACCGGGAGTTCGCCGGGGCGGATGAGGCCATCCCGCTGCCGCCGGCGGAGGGCGGCTTTTCCGGCGTCTACACCGCGCCGGCGGAGCCGGAGCTGTGCTGGTACGCCTTCCGGTTCACCCGCGGCGACGGCAGCACCGTCTGTCTGGGCAAAAACGGCTGGTGCGGGCAGGATGCTCTGGCCCGCTGGCAGCTGACGGTGTACGAGGATACCCCCACCCCCGCCTGGTTCGGCGAGGGCGTGACATACCAGATTTTTCCAGACCGTTTCCGCCGTACCTCCGTGCCGGACGTTGCCGGTATGGTGGGGCGGCGCTGGGTACACGACGACTGGGACGACCAGCCGGTGTTCCTGCCCGACGAGAACGGCCAGATCACCAACCGGGACTTCTTCGGTGGCTCGCTGGCGGGCATCACGGAGAAGCTGGACTATCTCAAGAGTCTGTCCGTCAGCACCATCTACCTGAACCCTATTTTCGAGGCCGACAGCAACCACCGCTACAACACGGCGGACTATCTGGCCATTGACCCCATGCTGGGTACGGAGGAGGACTTCCGCACCCTATGCCGCGAGGCGCACGACCGGGGCATCCGCGTCATTCTGGACGGCGTATTCAACCATACCGGCTCCAACAGCCGGTATTTCAACGCCGACGGCTTTTACCCGGAGCCGGGGGCGGCGCAGAGCAAGGACTCCCCCTACTTCCCGTGGTACAGCTTTCACCCGTGGCCCACGGAGTACGACGCGTGGTGGGGCATCCACACCCTGCCGGCGGTGAACGAGGACGCACCGGACTACCGGCGGTTTATTATCTCCGACGAGGACTCGGTGGTGCGGCGGTGGCTGCGGCTGGGGGCTGACGGCTGGCGGCTGGATGTGGCCGACGAGCTGCCGGACGACTTTATCGCCGCCATCCGCACCGCCATCGTGCAGGAGAAGGCCGACGCCTATCTGCTGGGCGAGGTGTGGGAGGACGGCAGCAACAAGATCGCCTACTCCCGGCGGCGCAGATACCTGCTGGGCCGGGAGACCCACGGCCTGATGAACTACCCCTTCCGGACGGCGCTGCTGGCCTGGCTGGGCGGCGGGGATGCCGCCGCTTTCCGCGACGCGATGGAGTCCATCCGGGAGAACTACCCTCCCGCCGCGTTTTACGGCGCTATGAACTTTCTGGGCACCCACGACACCGCCCGTATCCTGACGCTGCTGGGTGCGGACGAGACGCCGGCGGACAAGTCTGCGAGGGCAGCCTACCGCCTCCCCCCCGCCCAGCTGGTCCGGGGCCGGAAGAAGCTGCGGCTGGCGGGAATGCTGCTGTACAGCTTCCCCGGCTCCCCCACCCTGTACTACGGCGACGAGGCCGGGATGCAGGGCTTTGAGGCTGTCTCTTATACACATCTGACGCTGCCGACGATCGCATAAGTGTAGA
>URVR01000043.1 GCA_900551355.1 uncultured Eubacteriales bacterium
CGACAGCGGCAGCATCTTTGTCAGCGGCTCCGGTGCGGCGCTGGACCGCAGCAACATCTGGCGGGAGATGAAGCAGCTGTGCCGCGCGGCGGGCGTGGCGGAGGAAAAGGTGTTCCCCCACAACCTGCGCCACCTGTTTGCCCGCAGCTTCTACGCGCTGGACACCGACCTCGGCAAGCTGGCCGATTTGCTGGGCCACAGCAGCATCGAAACGACCCGGCTCTACATCCGCAGCACCGGCGCCGAGCACCGCCGCTGTCTGGACAGGATGCGGCTGGTGATCTGACGCGGAATGCGTTTCACCGGCGGGCAATTTGTTACGAACTGTCCGTGAAAACGCTTTCGCAGAGTAAAGAATTCTCGATTTTTCTCTGAAAGAAAGTTGAATTACAATAATCACGAAGCATTAAAAGCGATATATCGCGCTATTTCGGGTGGAAAATGGCCGCCGCGCGTTTCTCAGGGACACCGGATCTCGCCGGAAAAGTGATTCATTTTATGCAAACCAGGAATATTTCTGTACATTCTGGAAGATTTAATCTTTTTTTAACATTTATTTATGAGTTTTTTCGCATTTGACGGCCCCAAGTCCCTTGATTTATGCCGCGGATATTGATATACTGTGACCGTGAAAAGCGAACCGGACTTTCCGGGTCTGTGTTCTACAACAGAATGATGTTTCCGTTGTAGACCGCGGACACGGCGGGGATGGGGAGCCGATCAACAAAATTTTTATGGAGGAAATCAAACATGAAGAAGATCATCGCAACTGTTCTGGCGATGGTGATGGCTATGGCTCTGTGTGTCACTGCTTTCGCAGTCAACTACTCCGATGGCTATTACTTCGCCAATGGCAAGTGGAACAAGATCGACCTGACCAAGGTCTCTGTTTCCTACACCAACCCCAGCGAGACCAAGACTGACGGCAAGGTCGTCAGCGCCAAGATCGGTTACTACACCCTGAAGGAGACTGGCAAGGCTGACGTCGTTCTGGTCGAGGTCGACAAGGATGATGCCACCTATCAGATCAAGGCTGACTCCACCGTCAAGTATCTGCAGGAGTCCAACGGCAATCAGGACAAGGCTTACACCCTGACCGGCACCAAGCTGACCTCCAGCGATAAGTGCGGCGAGGCCAAGTTCACCGGCACCGTGTATCAGTCCGGCGACAAGTATTACACTACTGGTTCTTCCAACACCTATATGCTGATCAATGGCCAGGTTGTTTCCGTCGTTGAGACCACCGTCACCATCAATGATCACGACTTCGAGATCCAGACCAAGGCTGTTGATGCTAAGGGCGTCCTGACCGGTACTGCCAAGTGCAAGAACTGCACCCAGACCGCTACCCTGACCAACAAGCTGTCCGCGATCCCCGTGGGTGCCAAGAGCCAGGTTGTCACCGTTGCTGGTATGACCGATACTTGCTACCTGTACTGGACCGAGGCTGGTAAAACCAACAATGGCAGCAGCAATGCCAACTCCCCCAAGACCTTCGACGCCGGTGTCGCTATGTACGCTGGTATGGCTCTGATGAGCGTTGCTGGTTCCGCTGTTGTGATCGGCAAGAAGAAGGAGTTCTAATTTAGAACGTAGTTCTTAACAAAAAAGACGAGGCTTCGGCCTCGTCTTTTTTTGTGCGCGGCACCTCCGCCCCCGCGATGAGATCACAACAGCGCTGTCTTTTTTCAAATTTTTTCGCAAAAAAAGAGGAAGTCGCCGTTTTTTGCGGTATACTCTATCATGACGGTTCGTTGCATGCGTCTATGCAAGCCGCCTATCCCGGGAAAGGAGGTACGTTTCCGTGTTCGACCAGCGCTTTCTGGACGAGCTGATCGCCCGCAGCGACATCGTGGACGTGGTGTCCGGCTACGTCGCCCTGCAGCGCAAGGGCGGCAACCTGTTCGGCCTGTGCCCGTTCCACAACGAAAAGACGCCCTCCTTCTCTGTGTCGCCGGACAAGCAGATCTATCACTGCTTCGGCTGCAAAAAGGGCGGCGGCGTCATCAACTTCATCATGGACATCGAAAACCTCACCTTCCCCGAGGCAGTGCGGTTTCTGGCCAAGCGGGCCAACCTGCCGGTGCCGGAGGAGGAAGAGCAGAGCGGCGCGGACAAGCTGCGCCGCCGGGTGCTGGACCTGAACCGGGACGCCGCCCGCTGGTACTACGACCTGCTGTGCTCCCCGGAGGGCGCGGCGGTGCAGGCCTATCTGGACAAGCGGCAGATACGCAAAAGCATCGCCGTCCGCTTCGGCATGGGCGCGTCCCCCGACCGGTGGGACGGGCTGCTCACCGCCATGACCCGCAAGGGCTACTCCAAGCAGGAGCTGCTGGCCGCGGGGCTGGTGGTCAACGGCAGGAACGGCCGGCTGTACGACAAGTTCCGCAACCGGCTGATGCTGCCAGTCATCGACACACGGGGCGATGTGGTGGGCTTCGGCAGCCGCGTCATCGACAACTCCGAGCCGAAGTACATGAATACCACCGAGACCATTACATATAGTAAACGGCGTATCCTCTACGGCCTGAACCTGGCCAAAAAGACCAAGCGGCCCAACATCATCCTCTGCGAGGGCAATCTGGATGTGGTGACGCTGCACCAGGCCGGATTCGACAACGCCGTGGCCTCTATGGGCACGGCTCTCACGGTGGAGCAGACCCGTCTGCTCAGCCGGTTCACCAAGGAGCTGGTGCTGTGCTACGACAACGACAACGCCGGTCAGATGGCCACCCAGCGGGCGCTGGAGCTGCTGAACAACTCCGAATTCACCGTCAAGGTCCTGAAGCTGCCCAACCGCATGGTGGACGGCAAGCCCACCAAGCAGGACGCCGACGATTTTATCAAAAACCACGGCCCCGCCGCCTTTGAAAACCTGCTGTCCGGCAGCGAGAACGGCGTGGAGTTCCGCATGACCCAGATCGCCGCCCGGTACGACCTTACCTCCGACGAGGGGCGCATCGGCTACGCCGGGGAGATGGCGGATGAATTATGTAAACTCGAAAACGCCGTGGAGCGGGACGTGTACACCAACCGCGCCGCCCAGACGGCGGGCCTGTCGCCGGAGGCCATGAAGCTGGAGGTGCAGCGCGCCTTCCGGCGCCGCACCGCCCGCGACCGGAAAATACAGGAACGGCAGGAGCTGAACCTGAGCCGCAGTCTCCAGCCCACGGAGCGGGCCATCCGCTACGACGATCTGCGCAGCGCCATGGCCGAGGAGGGCGTCATCCGCCTGCTGATGCAGGACGACAGCCTGTTTCCCGACCAGCCGCCCCTGCGGGAGGAGGAGTTCTCCTCGCCCCTGCTGGGCCGGATCTACAGCGAGCTGTGGCGCTGCCGGGGCGGCAGCAGCATGGCGGCGCTGTCCGCCGCGCTGACGCCGGAGGAGATGAGCCATCTGACCACGCTCCTGCAGAAGCCGGAGTCCGCCGCCAACGCTCCCCAGGCGCTGGCAGACTATATCCGCATCATCCGCGAGGAATGTGCCAAACGCAGCGGCCGCAGCACCATGGACGCGCTGGCTGCCGCCCGCGATACCTATAAAGACAAGAAAGGTTACGGAGGAAAGCGAACATGACTGACGAGAAGTACACTGCCCAGCAGCTGGAGGAGATGGCCGACGCCCTGCTGGCTGAGGACAAGCCCGAAAAGGCCGCAAAGCCCGAAAAAGCGGCAAAGGAGCCCAAGGCCGCCGATAAGGCCGAAAAGGCTGACGATAAGCACCCCGTGGGTTCCAAGGGCAAGCTGGACGACAAGACCATCGCCACCCTGCCCGCCGCCGCGCTGCTGACCACCAACGAGAAGCTGAAGGAGCTGTTCGTCAAGGGCAAGAAAAAGGGCCGTCTGGACTCCGGCGAGCTATCCGAGGTGCTGGACGAGATGGATCTGGACGGTGATCAGATGGACTCCATCTACGACTCGCTGGAGACGCTGGGCATCGAGGTGGGCACCGAGGATTTCCTGGCCGAGCTGCCTGACGAGGACGGCGAGCCGGCCATGGAGGAGATCGCGGAGATCGAAGAGGAGGAGCTGGTCGACCCCAACTCGCTGGTGGACAGCTTCAACATCGACGACCCCGTCCGCATGTACCTGAAGGAGATCGGCAAGGTGCCGCTGCTCACCGCCGATCAGGAGGTGGAGCTGGCCACGGCCATGACCGCCGGCCGCGAGGCGCAGGCCCGGATGGACGAGGCGGAGGAGAACGGCGAGACCCTCTCGGACGAGGAGCTGACGCAGCTGAAGAAGGCCATCAAGGCCGGTGAGCGGGCCAAGCAGCAGCTGGCCGAGGCCAACCTGCGTCTGGTGGTTTCCATCGCCAAGCGGTATGTGGGCCGCGGCATGCTGTTCCTGGATCTGATCCAGGAGGGCAACCTGGGCCTCATCAAGGCCGTGGAGAAGTTCGATTACACCAAGGGCTACAAGTTCTCCACCTACGCCACCTGGTGGATCCGGCAGGCCATCACCCGCGCCATCGCCGACCAGGCCCGCACCATCCGCATCCCCGTCCACATGGTGGAGACCATCAACAAGGTCATCCGTGTCTCCCGCCAGTTGCTGCAGGAGCTGGGCCACGATCCCAGCCCCGAGGAGATCAGCGAGGAGATGAACATGCCCGTGGACAAGGTCCGGGAGATTCTGAAGATCGCCCAGGAGCCTGTGTCGCTGGAGACGCCCATCGGTGAGGAGGAGGACTCCCATCTGGGCGACTTCATTCCCGACGAGGCCGCCAGCGAGCCCAGCGAGGCCGCCAGCTTCACCCTGCTGAAGGAGCAGCTGGTGGACGTGCTCAGCACCCTGACGCCCCGTGAGGAGAAGGTGCTGAAGCTGCGCTTCGGCATTGAGGACGGCCGTACCCGCACCCTGGAGGAGGTGGGCAAGGAGTTCAACGTCACCCGTGAGCGCATCCGCCAGATCGAGGCCAAGGCCCTGCGGAAGCTGCGCCACCCCTCCCGCTCCAAGAAGCTGAAGGACTTCCTGAACTGAACCCCGACGACTGAAAAGGCCCGGCCTAAGGCCGGGTCTTTTGCTGTCTCGGTTTTACTTTTTCCAGTGCTTCAGATTGGGCACCACGGCCTCCATGTGGGCGCGGACCTGCTCCGCCGGCCAGCTGTCGCTGGCCATGTGCGTCACGCAGAAGTCGATGAGCTGCTCCTTGCTAGTGTACTTGAACGTACCGTCGGCGTAGCACCACTTGCAGTATTCCTCGTTGAAGGCGCCGTCAGGCTCCCTGCTGGTGGTGGCATCCTCCAGCGGCATCCCGCAGCACTGGCAGATCAGCTGCCGCAGACAAGCAACAGACTGTTGCGGTCACACCCGGCTCAGCAGCACGCGGCAGGCACCCTCCACGGCACAGTCCCCCAGTGCCGCGGGCAGAAGGTACGAGTCCCCCTGCCGCAGAGGATACCGGACGCCGCCGTGGATGACGGCGCCCTCCCCCGCCACGCACAGCAGATGCCGGAAGGAGTCGCCGCCGCAGTGCAGTGCCGCGGCGGTGCGGACATCCAGACGCTCCACGGAGAAGTAACCGCAGGCGAACAGCTCCGCCGCCGTGTACCCCTCGTGCGCTGTGACGGCGCGGGGCGCACATGCCCGGGCCGCCAGCGGCGCGTAGTTCAGTACCGCCGCCGCCCGGTCCAGGTGCAGGGGCCGCAGCTGCCCGTCGGCGCCCCGGCGCTGGTAGTCATAGACCCGGAAGGTGGTGTTGGAGTTCTGCTGGATCTCGGCGATGAGGATGCCGGCGCAGATGGCGTGGATGGTGCCGGGCAGGATGAAGAACGTATCGCCCTTCTGCACCGGCACCCGGTTCAGCACCTGGCAGATGGTGCCGTCCTCCGCCCGGCGGCGGAACTCCTCCGGCGTGATCTCCCGGGAAAAGCCGAAGTAGATGGCGGCGCCCTCGTCGCAGTCCACGATGTACCACATCTCGGCCTTCCCCGCCTCGCCCTGCTCCCGCAGGGCCGTCTCATCGGAGGGATGCACCTGGATGGACAGATCCTTCCGGGCGTCGATGAGCTTCACCAGCAGCGGAAAGTCCTTCATCCCCGCGCAGTCCGTGCCCCAGAAGGCGTCCTTGTCCAGCGCCGCCAGCTCGTCGGGGGTCTTCCCCGCCAGCGGGCCGCTCTCCACCGCGGAGACGCCCTCCACCCGCTGGGCCAGCTCCCAGCTCTCCGCCGTGATGTCCGGCGCGTCCGCCTTGTGATAGTCTCTGCGCAGGCGATCCCCGCCCCAGAGATAGTCCTTGTAGCACGGGTGCAGCTTCAGCGGTGTGAGTTCCATGATCCTCCAGCCCCTTTTCGTTGTGATATCGCCCGTATCATACCACGCCCGCCCCCGGATGACAAGGCATATCTGTTCCCCGCCGGGAAGCGCCGCACCGTTGGAAAAATATTTGTTTTGTCCTCTCGCATTCGGGAAGAATGTATGCTATGATGGCGGTACTATCTGCTTTCCATTCCACGAAAGGAGTTTTTCCTATGCTGGATATTTTCGACATTCTGGGGCCTGTGATGATCGGCCCGTCCAGCTCCCACACGGCGGGCGCGGCCCGGATCGGCTCCATGGCCCGCTCCCTGCTGGGTGCGCCGCCGGTAAAGGCCGCCATCCACCTGTACGGCTCCTTTGCCGAGACAGGCGCGGGCCACGGCACCGACCGCGCGCTGGTGGGCGGTCTGCTGGGCATGAAGCCCGACGACCCCCGGCTGCCCTTCGCCTTTGACGAGGCGAAGAAGGTTGGTCTGACCTACACCATCGACGAGATCAGCCTGCGGGACGCCCACCCCAACACCGCCGTCATTGAGGCATGGTCCGCCGACGGCAAAACCCTGGTGATGCAGGCGTCGTCCCTGGGCGGCGGACGCATCATGGTCAACAAGCTGGACGGCATCGACGTCAACTTCACCGGCATGTACAACACGCTGGTCATCCGCAATGAGGACGCCAGCGGCACGGTGGCGGCGGTGACGTCCATCCTCAGCCAGCTGCGGGTCAATGTGGCCAACATGAGCCTGTACCGCCACAAGCGGGGCGGCGACGCCCTGATGGTCATTGAGACGGATCAGCACCTCAAGCCCAATCAGGTGGCGTTTCTGTCGGAGCTGCCGGGGATCCTTTCCATGACCTACTACGACAAGGAGGAGGATGAAGATGTCTCTGGATTCGATGAAGGAGATCTTTGACCGCATGGAGCAGGAGGGCAAGCCCTTCTGGGAGATCGTGCTGGAGACCGACATGGAAGACCGGCAGGTCACCCGCAACCAGTCCATGGCCAAGATGCTGCTGACGTGGCAGGCCATGGAGGACGCCGCCGACAACTATACCGGGCGGCGGCGCAGCGTCAGCGGTCTGGTGGGCGGCGACGGCATGAAGATGCGGCAGTACTGCTTCCGGGGCGAGGCCATGTCCGGCGGCTACGTCAGCGAGGTCATCACCGAGGCGCTGTCCATGGCGGAGTCCAACGCCTGCATGTGCCGCATCGTGGCGGCTCCCACGGCAGGCGCCTGCGGCGTGATGCCGGCGGTGCTGCTGCCGCTGTGCAAGTACGAGGAGCTGAGCCAGCACCAGATCCTGGAGGCCCTGTATGTGGCCAGCGGCATCGGCGCCATCATCGCCCACCGTGCCTGCATCGCCGGTGCCTCCGGCGGCTGTCAGGCAGAGATCGGCACGGCGTCGGCCATGGCGGCCGGTGCGCTGGTGGCCCTGCGGGGCGGCACCGGCGAGCAGATCGGCCACGCGGTGGCCATGGCGCTGAAGAATCTCATGGGTCTGATCTGCGACCCGGTGGCGGGTCTGGTGGAGGTGCCCTGCGTGAAGCGGAACGTTATCGGCGCCGTCAACGCCGTCAGCGTGGCGGATATGGCCATGGCGGGCATCACCAGCCGCATCCCGGTGGATGAGGTCATCGACGCCATGGGCGAGGTGGGCCGCCGTATGCCCGTGGAGTTCCGGGAGACGGCACTGGGCGGTCTGGCCGTCACCCCCACCGGCAAGGCCATCAAGAAGAAAATGCGGCAGGGAAAGAAGGAGGATGCCATATGATGCTGGAATTTGACAAGCTGGACGCGCAGGTCGTCCCTCATTTCAAGGGCGGGCAGGGCGAGGCCCACGTCCGCACGGCGGTGCAGGACGGCATGGGCCGCATCCTGACGCTGACGCTGCCTGTGGGCTCCTCCATCGGGCTGCACACCCATCAGGGCAACTGCGAGATCATCCATGTGCTGTCCGGCAGCGGTGTATGCCACGACGATGGTACGGACGTGGCCATCTCCGCCGGTATGACCCACTACTGTCCGGAGGGGCACACCCACGGCATCGACAACACCGGCGCGGATGAGCTGGTGCTGCTGGGCATCCTGCCGGATGTGAAATAAGCGCAGAGCGCCGCGCCCATAGGGCGCGGCGCTCTTTTCCGCCTGCGGCCCTTTGTCGGAGGGCGGCGAAAGAAAAGCGGGGAGAAATTCGGTTTCGCGCTTGACAAAGCCCGGCGCATATAGTATACTATCCAACGGACTCACGGTTTGGTGACATAGCCAAGTGGTAAGGCAAGGGTCTGCAAAACCCTCATTCCCCGGTTCAAATCCGGGTGTCACCTCCAACCAAAGCTCCCGAAACATCTGTGTTTCGGGAGCTTTTTCATGCCCAAAAACAGGTTTTAGCCTTATTTTTAGCCTTATTGGGTCAACCGGCGGAAACTGTGCGGATAAAACGCTCCATGCGGTCGGCACTTTCGCGCTTCATTTGGTCGGTCACATGGCCATACACGTCCAATGTGAAGGCGGCAGTGGCGTGGCCCAGATTGCCCTGCACTGTCTTGATGTCGTCGCCGGCGCGGATCGCGGCGACTGCGTAGGAGTGACGCAGGTCGTGGAAACGGGCATCGGGACAACCAATGCCCGCAGCAATGCGCTTGTACTCGCGATAGACGGTCGGCTTTGTCAGGTGTGTCCCGAACTCGTTGGTAAAGACCAGACCCTCCGGATTTTGCCAGTCACTGCCCAACAGAAGCTTCTGCTGCATTTGCCATCGGCGCTGCTGCTGCAACCGGGCAAGGACAGTCTGTGCTGCGGCGATGGTACGGCTTCGGCCATTCTTTGGAGAAACAAGCTCATAGCCCTTGCTCCCCTTGTCCTGATGCAGCTGCATTTGCTTTTCCACCGAGATGATACCTGTATGAAAGTCGATGCAGTCCCACGTCAGGCCCAATACCTCGCCCTCACGCATACCGGTGAACAGTGTCAGGATAAACAGCGTTTCAAAGCGGCTTCCCTGTATAGCGGTCAGAAACGCGGTGATCTGCGTGTCATCAAAGGGCTTGATCTTCTTGCGCTCTATCCGCGGCAGGATACAGGCATCGGCAGGGTTGTATCGCAGATAGTCGATCAGTACCGCTTGTTGAAGTGCCTTGTGGAGAACGCCATGGACATTCTTCACCGTTTTCGCGGAAAGGCCCTCCGGATTCTGCTCGGACGGTTCTCCCATCGCGTTGTAAAAGGCCTGTATCATCGGTGCGTTCAGCACCTCCAACCGCACCGCTCCCAGCGCAGGCAGAATATGCAGCTTGATATCGGATTTGTAGATGTGTGCCGTTCTGGGCTTCACGCCGCCCAAGTAGGTCTTTGACCATATCTCCAGCCATTGGGCCAATGTCAGCTTGCACGGCGCATGATACACGCCGTTGTCGATATCCAGCGTTACCTGCTTCAGCTTCTGCGCCACCTCCTTCTGCGTCTTTCCGGTGATGCTGCGCTGGATCTGCTTGCCTGTGCCGGGGTCGAAGCCCTCTGTGTAGCGCCCCTGCCAGTAGGTGTAGGTTTTTCCGTTCCTTGTTGTTGTGATTTTTCTGATAGAACCGGCGCCGCCGGCTCCTTTTCCTGTTTTTGTACGCGGCATATACGCTCCTTTCCGCCGCGCGGAATGTACCATCTTCATGATATATCCCGCACGGCTGTTGTGCAAGTTTTATTTCTGTGACGAAGATATCTATTTCCGTAGAAACTCCAACAGTGCCTCTCTCGGAATACGAATCTGCCTTCCGACACGGACGCTTCGTATCTGTCCGCTGCGGATCAGCTCGTAGGCAGTGTTGCGTCCAATGCCGAGGAGGGGCATTAAGTCCTCCACCCGCAGTGTCACGGGCAACTCATGCAGGTCGCGGTACTTATTCTCCACGGGCAGTCCCTCCCTTCACGGACGCCAAATAGATGTTTGTCACATCAGGCCGCTCATGTCCCAGCAGGCGAGACACGGTGAAATGGGCACCCAGAGGCATCATGCCGCCATTGACGAGGGCGGTGTACTTTTCGGCGGCGTAGGTATGTCGTAACCCATGGAAGGTAATGCGCCTGTCCGGTGCGGTGGGGTCACAGATGGCGTCACGGTGGCGGAGGATGAACTGCTGCATGCCGCTGATAGCCCGGTCGGTGGGTACGCCATCCGGCACCAGCAGCTTGTGGCCGCGTTCCGTTTTCTCCAGCAGCCGTTGCAGCATCATCGTGATACGGTCGTCCTCGATGGGGACGATGCGCACCTTACCGCCCTTGCCTTTCACGGTGAGGGCATTCTCACGCAGCGCACGCCCCGCTATAGCGGTGTCCATACGAAAGCACTCGTGGATACGCAGCCCGGCGTAGCGAGCCAGATACAGGGCGAGGATGTAATCCTCCCGCCCCTCCGCCATGGCGCGGCCAATCAGCTTGCCAAACTCCGAATTTGTCCATGTACGATCCTGCTGCCCGAAGCGGCGGCATTCCAAGGCGACGCCCAATTCTTCGTTGCCCGGCAGCGCATAGTGAGGATGGGACATCTTGTCATGGAAGAAGCGAATGGCGGAGAGGTCGGTCTTGATGGTGCTGGCTGACTTGCCCTGCGCCTGCAAATAAAGAACATAGCTTACCAGATGCTTGCCGCTGATGTTCTCCAGCTTTTGCAAGTGGTAGTGGACAGCGAGGTAGGCGCAGAAACGCTTGACCGCCTCATAGTAGCGA
>URVR01000044.1 GCA_900551355.1 uncultured Eubacteriales bacterium
CGAGATTCCTCTACGTCTCGTGGGCTCGGAGATGTGTATAAGAGACAGATAATAGGATGGTTAATATGCGGCAGTATGCCGTTTTACGAGAGAGGATGCAGCCATGAGCACCATCATCACCGCCATCGACCGGCACAGCCCTGCGGAGCGCGCCGGTATCCGGGTGGGCGAACAGCTTCTGACCATCAACGGCCATACCATCGTGGATGTGCTGGACTACCGGTTCTACGGCTACGACCCCCTGTCCCATGTGGAGCTGAAGACCCCGGCGGGCGATGTGCGCACCGTCACCATCCGCAAGGCGGAGGGCCAGGATCTGGGCCTCAATTTCGACACCTACCTGATGGACGAGATGCGCTCCTGCGCCAACCACTGCATCTTCTGCTTCGTGGACCAGATGCCGCCGGGCATGCGCCCCACCCTGTACTTCAAGGACGACGACGCCCGGCTCAGCTTCCTGCTGGGCAACTACATCACCCTGACGAACCTGACGGAGCGGGAGGCCCAGCGCATCATCGACCTGCACATCAGCCCCATCAACGTCTCCGTCCACACCACCGACCCCCAGCTCCACTGCACCATGCTGGGCAACAAGAATGCCGAGCGGTCGTTGGACTACATTCAGGCGTTCTGCAAGGCGGGTATCATCATGAACGGTCAGATCGTCATCTGCCCCGGCTGGAACGACGGCGACCAGCTGCGCCGCACCCTCCGCGACCTGACGGAGTGGCAGTTCTCCAGCTGCTCGCTGGTGCCGGTGGGCATCACCAAGTACCGGCAGGGCCTTGCCAGGCTGCGCCCCGTGGACCGGGAGGACGCCCGGGACATCATCGCCATTGCCGAGGAGTTTGGGCAGGAGAACCTGCGGCGCTTCGGCACACGGCGCTTTTTCTGCGCCGATGAGCTGTATCTCCGGGCGGGGCTGCCCCTGCCGCAGGAGGACTACTACGAGGGTTACCGCCAGCTGGAAAACGGCGTGGGGATGCTGCGCTCGCTGGAGCAGGATTTCCTCTCCGCCATGGGTCTGGAGGAGCCGGACGCCGCGCCGTCCCCCTTCACCATCGCCACCGGCACCGCCGCCGCCCCGTTCCTGCGGGGACTGCTGGAGCAGGCCAAGGCGTACTTCCCCAAGCTGGAGGGGCAGGTCATCGCGGTAGAAAATGATTTCTTCGGCCACACCATCGATGTGGCCGGTCTGCTGACAGGCCAGGATCTGTCGGCGCAGCTGCAAAGGGTACCGTCCCTGGGACGAGTGCTGCTGCCGCTGCATATGCTGCGCCACGGCGAAACGGTGTTTTTGGACGACTACACTGTGGCGCGTCTGGCGGACGAGCTGGACTGCCCCGTGCAGATCGTAGGGATTGACGGCGGCGACCTGCTGGACGCCATGCTGGAAAAGGAGGTATAAACTTATGGCAAAGCCTTTGATCGCCATTGTAGGCCGCCCCAACGTGGGCAAGTCCATGCTGTTCAACAAGCTCATCGGGAAGCGTCTGTCCATCGTGGAGGACACCCCCGGCGTCACCCGCGACCGTATCTACGGTGAAAGCGAGTGGGCGGGCCGGAAGTTCCGTCTGGTGGACACCGGCGGCATCGAGCCCAACACCGACAACCAGATCCTGGCCTTCATGCGGGAGCAGGCCCAGATCGCCATCGACAACGCGGACGTCATCATCTTCGTCACGGATATCAAGACCGGCCTCACCGCCTCCGATCAGGAGGTGGCCGGCATGCTCCAGCGCAGCCGCAAGCCCATTGTGCTGGCGGTGAACAAGATGGACGCCACCGGCGCCATCGACCCGGACTTCTACGAGTTCTACAATCTGGGCCTGGGTGATCCCATCGCCATCTCCGCCGTTCACGGCCACGGCACCGGCGACCTGCTGGACGCCTGCTTCCAGTACCTGCCGCCGGATGACGGCGTGGAGGAGGACTCCGACGTGGTGCAGGTGGCCATCATCGGAAAGCCCAACGTGGGCAAGTCCAGCCTGACCAATAAGATTCTGGGCGAGCAGCGGGTCATCGTCAGCAACGTGGCCGGCACTACCCGCGACGCCATCGACAGCTATTTCGAGAATTCCTACGGTAAGTACAACTTTATCGACACCGCCGGCATGCGGAAAAAGTCCAAGGTGGACGACAGCATCGAAAAGTACAGCGTCCTCCGGGCCACCATGGCCATCGAGCGCAGCGACGTGTGCCTCATCCTCATCGACGCCCAGGACGGCGTGACGGAGCAGGACACCAAGGTGGCCGGTCTGGCCCACGACGCGGGCAAGGCGTGCATCATCGTGGTGAACAAGTGGGATCTCATTGAGAAGGACGGCAAGACCATGGACCGTATGCGGGAGGATATCCGCCGGGACCTGAGCTATATGCCCTACGCCCCCATCCTGTTCATCTCCGCCCTGACGGGCCAGCGTGTCAACCGCCTGTTCGAGCTGATCAACTACGTCAACGATCAGGCCGCCGTGCGCATCACCACCGGTATGCTTAACAGCGTACTGGCAGACGCCCAGACCCGCGTGCAGCCCCCCACGGACAAGGGCCGCCGCCTGAAGATCTACTATATGACGCAGGTGGGCGTCAAGCCCCCCCACTTCGTGATCTTCTGCAACGACAAGAAGCTGTTCCACTTCTCCTACCAGCGGTATCTGGAAAACCAGATCCGCAGCGTGTTCGGACTGGAGGGCACGCCTATCACCATCACCATTCGCCAGAAAGGAGAGGATGAGAATTGAACGGCATTTGGGGCATCTATCTGCTGTCATGGCTCATTTTGCTGCTGCTGGGCTATTTTTTGGGCTGTCTCAACGGCTCCGTGATGGTCAGCCATTTTATTATCCGCGATGACGTGCGCCAGCACGGCAGCGGCAACGCCGGACTGACCAACTTCTACCGCACCTACGGCGCCAAGTATGCGCTGGGCGTGATCCTGTTCGACATGGGCAAGACCGTGGTGGCCTGTCTGCTGGGCGGCGCCATGTTCAACCACCTGTTCGGCGACTGGGCGCTGGGCGTCCTGCTGGGCGGCCTGGGCTGCGAGCTGGGTCATATGTTCCCGGTGTTCTTCGGCTTCAAGGGCGGCAAGGGCATCCTGTCCGGCGGCACGCTGGTGTGGCTGCTGAACTGGCGGGTGGCGCTGATCGCGTGGGGGCTGTTCGCCGCGCTGTGGCTGCTGACGCGATACGTCTCCCTCGGCTCCGTGTCCGCCGCCGTCAGTATGCCCATCTCCACTTGGTTCTTCTGTGGGCATAGCCTGCTGTACACGGTGCTGGGCGCGGTCATCGCCGCACTGGTGGTCTGGTGCCACCGGGACAACATCCGCCGTCTGCTCAAGGGGCAGGAGCGGAAATTCCACTGGCACACCGGCCCTGACCACGAGAAATAATATCCAACGACAGAAAGGAAACTTCGACCTATGAAACACAATCAGATGCGGCAGGTGGTCTTCCCCATTCTGGCCGCGTTCATCTGGGGTACTGCCTTCGTGGCGCAGGATATGTGCGCCGACGCTATTGGCGCCTTTACCTTCAACGCCACCCGCTATTCCATCGCCGTACTGGCGCTGCTGGTGGTCATTCTGATCCGTGACGGGGTGAAAAAGGACAAGCCCGTCCTCTCCGCCGAGGAAAAGAAGGCCGCCAACCGCCAGTTGTGGATCGGCGGTCTGTGCTGCGGTGCAGCGCTGGCCATCGCCTCCAACTTCCAGCAGGCCGGTCTGGTGGCCGGTACCGACGCCGGTAAGGCGGGCTTCATCACGGCGCTGTATGTGGTGCTGGTACCCGTGTTCGGTCTGTTCTTCAAGCGCAAGGTGAGCGTCCCCACATGGATCGCCGTGGTGCTGTCCGTGGCGGCACTGTACCTGCTGTGCATCAAGGGTGACTTCTCTCTGGCGCCCGGCGACCTGCTGCTGCTGGTGTGCGCCCTGTGCTTCGCCGTCCACATTCTGGTCATCGACCACTTCACCGCCTACTGTGACGGTGTGAAGCTCAGCTGCCTGCAATTCCTGTTCGCCGCCATCATTTCCGCGGTCTGTATGTTCATCTTCGAGCCGCTGGATATGCCCGCCATCCTCAGCTGCGCCCTGCCCCTGCTGTACGTGGGCATCTTCTCCTGCGGCGTAGGCTACACCCTGCAAATTCTGGCACAGAAGGACTCCAACCCCACCGTGGTCACCATCCTGCTCAGTCTGGAGAGCGTGTTCGCCGTCATCGCCGGCGCTATTATCCTCAAGCAGCAGATGAGCGTCCGGGAGTACATCGGCTGCGTCGTTATGTTCGCCGCCGTGGTTCTGGCGCAGATCCAGTTCCCCGAGAAGAAGAAAGCGGAATAAAACTTAAACAAAAATGCCTTGGGTCAACGGCCCAAGGCATTTTTTATTCTTCGTCCTGTTCCGACACGCGAATCGTTGTCTCGATATAGATCTCCTCCGCCTTCAAAAGCGCCTCCTTCAAATAATTGCGGCAGCTCATTGCTAACAGAATATTTTCCAACTCGTCTACTGCGTCACTCGCTGCGGCACATAGTGTGACGTACATTTTTCGATAGTCAGCCATTTCTTCTCTCCTTGTAAATAGACTATGCATAGCCCAATAGTAGCACACATAGCCTATAACCGCGATCCTTTTCGGCTATCCTGAGAAAAAACACAGGAGGCCGCTATGAACACCACCGAAGCCGTCCGGGATCGTATCCTGCACCTCTGCGAGGAGCGCGATCTGACCATCAATCGCCTTGCGACTATCAGTGCCCTGCCGCCGTCCAGCATCAAGAACATTCTCTACGGCAAGAGCCAGAACCCGAAGCTTCTAACCATCAAAATGCTCTGCGACGGTCTGGGCATCACGCTCGGTGAATTTTTCTCCACCCCGGAGTTTGACGCACTGGAACAGGAGCTTCAATAACACATCAAAAAGCGGTCTGCCTCCGGCAGACCGCTTTTCCCGTTCATTTTTCACTTTCCGCAGCCGTCGCTGATGGCCGCCAGCAGCTCCGTTTTACCTGTCCCCTTCTCCGCGGAAAATGGAATGAGCAGCGCGCCCTCGTCCAGTGCCAGCGTCTCCCGGATACGGGCCATGTTCGGCTCGATCTCGCTCTTTTTCAGCTTATCCAGCTTGTTGGCCACCACGATCACCGGGCAGCCGGTACCCTTGAACCAGTCGCACATGGTCACGTCGTCGGCGGTGGGCTTATGCCGCGCATCCACGATCAGCACGCCCAGCGTAATGAGATCCGGCTCGGCGAAGTAGCTCTCCATCAGCCGTCCCCACCGGTCCCGCTCCTCCTTGGACACCTTGGCGTAGCCATACCCCGGCAGGTCGGTGAAGTAGAGCTTCCCGTCGATGTCGAAATAGTTGATCTGATTGGTCTTGCCCGGCGTAGCGCCCACCCGGGCGAAATTCTTCCGCCCCAGCAGCCGGTTGATAACGGAGGACTTCCCCACATTGCTGCGTCCGGCGAACGTGACCTGCGGTTTTCCGTCACGGATAAAGGTACTTGCCTTTACAGCCGACAGCACAAATTCCGCCTTGTTAAAGTTGATCGCCACAGCGCACCTCCTGTCGCTCCATACCGGCTATCGCGGTGAGATGCTCCACCGCCGCCTCCTTTTTCGGCAGCGCCAGCGCGTGGGCGAACACCGCGTCCACCGTCTCCGCCGTCACGAACCGCAGGGCAGCCCGGACGGTCTGGTCGATCTCCTCCAGATCCTTCTCGTTCTCCTTGGGGATGATGACCGTGCGGATGCCATTGCGCTTGGCGGCCATAGTCTTTTCCTTCAGCCCGCCGATGGGCAGTACCCGTCCCCGCAGCGTGACCTCGCCGGTCATAGCCACATCGTGGCGCACCGGCCGGCCCGTCAGCGCCGACAGCATGGCCGTGGCGATGGCGATGCCCGCCGACGGCCCGTCCTTGGGCACCGCGCCCTCCGGGAAGTGGACATGGATGTCCTTGGTCTTGTAGAAATCTCTGGGGATGCCCAGCTCTGCCGCACGGCTGCGCAGGCAGGTGTACGCCGCCTTCACGGATTCCTGCATGACCGTACCCAGATTGCCGGTCAGCTCCAACTTGCCGGAGCCGTCCATGACCCCGGCCTCTACCTCCAGCAGCTCGCCGCCCACCTCTGTCCACGCAAGGCCGTTGACCACGCCCACCTGATCCTGCCTGCTGCGGGAATTGTCCTGATACCGGGGCACGCCCAGCAGCTCGCGCAAGTCCTTCGGTGTAATGTCCACACGCTTTACATCCGTTTCTACCAGACGCATTGCGGATTTCCGGCACAGCTTGCCCAGCAGACGCTCCAGCGTCCGGACACCGGACTCCCTCGTATAGTCGGCGATGACCGCCCGGATGGCGTCGTCGCTGATGCGCAGCTGGCTCTTCTTCAGCCCGTGCTCCTTCATCTGCTTGGGCAGCAGGTGCGTCCGGGCGATCTGCAGCTTCTCCTCGTCGGTGTAGCTGCTCAGCTCGATGATCTCCATCCGGTCCAGCAGCGGCCGGGGAATGGTGGACGTGGTGTTTGCCGTGGTAATGAACATCACCCGGCTCAGATCCACCGGCACCTCCAGAAAATGATCGCGGAACGAGGTGTTCTGCTCGCTGTCCAGCACCTCCAGCAGGGCCGACGCCGGATCGCCCCGCATGTCATTGCCCAGCTTATCGATCTCGTCCAGCACCAGCAGCGGGTTCATGGCTCCCGCCCGGCTGATGGCCTCGATGATGCGGCCCGGCATGGCGCCGATGTAGGTCTTGCGGTGGCCGCGGATATCCGCCTCGTCCCGGACGCCGCCCAGACTGAGCCGCGCCAGCTTCCGGTTCATGGCCTTGGCCACGGAGATGGCCACGGAGGTCTTACCCACACCGGGAGGGCCTACCAGACAGAGGATCTTGCCCTTGACATCGGGGTTCAGCTGGCGGACGGCAATGAACTCCAATATACGCTCCTTCACCGTTTCCAGACCGTAGTGATCCCGGTCCAGCAGCCGCCGGGCCTGCTCCACGTCCGCCCGCTCCCGGGTGTATTTGTTCCACGGCATCTCCAGACAGACGTCCAGATAGTTGCGGATGACGGAGGCCTCCGCGCTGCCGAAGGGCTGTTTGGCAAGCCGCTCTACCTCTTTTGTCAGCCGCTTATGTACCTCCTCGGGCAGATGGGCGCGCTGGATCTTCTCTGTGTACTCTGCCAGCTCCTCGTCGCCGTCGTCGCCCAACTCGTGCTGTAAGACCTTCACCTGCTCCCGCAGGATCATGTCCTTCTGCACCTGTGCCACCCGCTGGCGCACCTTCTGCTCCATCTGCATCTCCAACGACAGCACATCCACCTCGTGGGTCAGGATGTCGTTGACCATCTGGAGCCGCCGGTTGGGCCGCAGCTCCTCCAGCACACGCTGCCGGTCCTGATGGCGCAGCGTGATGTTCTGGGCGATGAGGTCGGCCAGATGCCCCGTGTCGCGGCAGTCCAGCACCGCCGCGATAAAGTCGTCGCTGAGCTGCGGCACCAGCTCCTTATACGCGCCGAACAGGGCGTAGGTGCGCCGCAGCATGGCCTCCACCCGGGCTGTGATCTTGCCGGGGAATTCCTCCTCCAATATCTCCACATTGGCCTGCAAAAAGGGCTTTCCCTGCCACAGCCGCAGCAGCCGGGCGCGCTCCTCGCCCTCCACGAGAACCCGGACGCTGCTGTCCGAGGTCTTGATGATCTGTAAAATATGACAGACCGTGCCTACACTGTACAGGTCGTCCTCCATCGGCTCAGCGGTAGAGATCTCCCGCTGGGTCACGAGGAACAGCCGCCGGTCGTTCTCCATGGCGTTGTCCAGCGCGTAGATGGAGATCTCCCGCTCCACATCGAAGGACAGCGTCTGGTTGGGGAAGGCCGTCAGACCACGCAGGGCCAGCACGGGTATATTCATGGTGATACGTTCCATATGTACTCCTTTCTCTTCGGAGAGAAAAAGAGGAGAAGCGCTGCCGCCTCTCCTCTTTGCCGGATCGTCAAGAGGCCGGTGCGGACTGTTTTTCCGCCGTCCCGGTCTTGAGTTTTGCCTTGTGCGCCACCTTATCCGGGTCGCGCTCCACCACCGGCTCCGCGCCGCCGTTGACGCAGTCCGCCGTAATGGTGACCTTCGTGATGGTGGGGTCGGAGGGGATGTCGTACATCACCTTCGTCAGCATGCCCTCCATCACCGCCCGCAGTCCGCGGGCGCCGATGTTCCGTTCGATGGCCTTGTCGGCCACCGCCTCCAGCGCCTGGCGCTCGAACACCAGCTCCACGCCGTCGTAGGCCAGCAGCGCCTTGTACTGCTTGACCAGCGCGTTCTTCGGCTCCGTCAGGATGCGCACCAGATCCTCCCGGGTCAGTGCCTCCAGCGGCGAGATCACCGGCAGACGGCCCACCAGCTCGGGGATGATGCCGAACTTCAGCAGGTCGTGGGGCTGCACCTGCTTCAGAAGCTCGCTGGTGCTGGCCTTGTCGGCCTTGCTCTGCACCGCGTTCTCAAACCCGATGCCCTGCTTGCCCACGCGCTTTTCCACGATCTTCTCCAGCCCGTCGAAGGCGCCGCCGCAGATGAACAGGATATTGGTGGTGTCGATCTGAATGAACTCCTGATGGGGGTGCTTCCGCCCGCCCTGCGGCGGCACGTTGGCCACGGTGCCCTCCAGGATCTTCAGCAGCGCCTGCTGCACGCCCTCGCCGGACACATCCCGGGTGATGGAGGTATTCTCGCTCTTGCGGGCGATCTTGTCGATCTCATCCACATAGATGATGCCCCGCTCCGCCAGCTCCACATCGAAATCCGCCGCCTGCAAAAGCCGCAGCAGGATGTTCTCCACGTCGTCGCCCACATAGCCGGCCTCCGTCAGCGTGGTGGCGTCGGCGATGGCGAAGGGCACCTTCAGCACCCGCGCCAGCGTCTGAGCGAACAGCGTCTTGCCGGAGCCGGTAGGCCCGATCATCAGGATGTTGCTCTTCTGCAGCTCCACATCCTCGTGGCCGCCGAAATAGATGCGCTTATAGTGGTTGTACACGGACACGGACAGGGCGATCTTGGCCCCCTCCTGCCCGATGACGTACTGATCCAGCACCTCTTTGATCTGCTGGGGCGTGGGGAGGTCCTCCACACTGTCGAAGCCCTCTTCCATCGCCGCGCTGTACCCGTCGTCCAGGATGGACATGCACAGCTGCACGCACTCGTCGCAGATGCGCACGCCAGGGCCCTGGATCATCCGGTGTACCTGTCCCTCCGACTTGCCGCAGAACGAGCAGCGCAGGGACTTTTTTTCTTCCGCCATGCTTTTACCTCTTGTAAATGACCTTATCCACCAGGCCATACTCGCGGGCCTCCTCGGCGATCATCCAGTGATCCCGCTCGGAGTCCGCCTTCACCTGCTCCACCGGCTTGCCGGTATTCTCGGACAGGATCTTGTTCAGACGCTGCTTGATCTTCAGGAAGTGCTCCACGTCGATCTCCATGTCCGTCACCTTGCCCTGTGTGCCTGCGGAGGGCTGATGGATCATGATCTCGGCATTGGGCAGTGCGATGCGCTTTCCCTTGGTGCCGGAGGACAGCAGGAACGCGCCCATGCTGGCGGCCATGCCGATGCAGATGGTGGACACGTCGCACTTGATATACTGCATGGTGTCATAGATAGCCATACCCGCGGTCACGCTGCCGCCGGGGCTGTTGATGTACATCTGGATGTCCTTGTCGGGATCCTGCGCCTCCAGATACAGCAGCTGCGCCACGACCAGGCTGGCGGTGGTATCGTTCACTTCTTCGCCCAGGAATACGATACGGTCGTTGAGCAGACGGGAGAAAATGTCATAGGACCGCTCACCGCGGTTGGTCTGCTCCACAACATAGGGGACTAAGCTCATAAAATAAACCTCCTGTAAAAGATAGCTACCAGATTATACCCACCCGCATATGATTTTCAAAAGTACTCTCTCTTATTCCGCGTCTTTCTTGGCGGCTTTCTTGGCAGCCGGCTTCTTCTCGGCCTTTTCGCCCTCGGTCTTCTTGGCGGCGGCCTTCTTGGCGGGCTTCTTCGCCACGATCTCGCCCTTCTCCTCCAGCTCGACCTTCTCCTCGGCGGGCGCCACGGCCACGGCGTTGTCGGCCACCAGCTTCACCACCTTCTCGCGGATGACCTGCTCCTTCACGTCCTCGGGACGCAGGTACTTCTTCACGGTGTCCAGATCCATGCCGTACTTCTCGGCCACGGACTTCATCTCGTTCTCCACGTCCTCGTCGGAGGCCTCCAGGCCCTCGGCCTTGATGATAGCCTCCACGGCCAGATCCATCTTCACCTGCTCGGCGGCGGGACCGTCAGCCTGCTTGCGGAAGTCGGCCTCGGTGGTGCCGGTCATCTGCAGGTACTGGTCGAAGGGGATGCCCTGGGACGCCAGCTGCTGCTTGAACTGCTCCATCATGCGCTCGGCCTGCAGCTCCACCATCTCCTGGGGGATGTCGGCCTCCACGCCCTCGGCCACCTTGGCCATCAGCACATCCTCAAAGGCGCGCTGGGCGGCCTCGGTGCGCTCGGCGGTCATCTTCTTCTTGATGTCGGCCTTCAGGTCCTTCAGAGTGTCAAACTCGGACACGTCCTTGGCGAACTCGTCGTCGATGGCGGGCACTTCCTTGACCTTCACCTCGTTGACCTTGACGTGGAACACCACGGGCTTGCCGGCCAGCTCGGGAGTATAGTTCTCGGGGAAGGTGATGTCGATGTCCTTCTCCTCGCCGGCCTTCATGCCGATGAGCTGCTCCTCAAAGCCGGGCACAAAGGTGTGGGAACCCAGCTCCAGGCTAAAATTCTCGCCCTTGCCGCCCTCAAAAGGCTTGCCCTCCAGGAAGCCCTCGAAGTCGATGACCCTGTCTCTTATACACATCTGACGC
>URVR01000045.1 GCA_900551355.1 uncultured Eubacteriales bacterium
ACGAGATTCCTCTACGTCTCGTGGGCTCGGAGATGTGTATAAGAGACAGGGCCAGCATGGCCAATTTCCTGGGGGCCGACCGCAGCGCCCTGTCCCGGGAGCTGGGACGGATGCAGCGGGAGGGACTGCTGGAGTTCTACCGCAGCAGCTTCCGGCTCCGGGAGCCGGACAGAGCCGCGCAGCCGCCGGCATAAGAAACGCACCCTCCGCGCAGCTGTGCGGAGGGTGCGTTTTGTTTATTGGAAAAGGCCCACGCCCAGAATGACGGCGCCCAGCACCACCAGCACCACGCCGGTGGCGCGGTTCAGCGTTCTGGGGGAGGCGCGGTTGGCGAACACGGCGGCGATCCGCGCCCACACCAGCGTGAACACCACGCACAGGCTCCAGACCACCCAGTCCGGCGCGCCGCCGATGACGAAGTGGGACACCGCGCCGGTGAGGGCGGTAAACGTCATGATGAACACGCTGGTGCCCACCGCCGTTTTCAGCTCGTAGCCCAGCACGCTGGTGAGGATCAGCAGCATCATCATGCCGCCTCCGGCGCCGATGAAGCCGCAGATGAAGCCGATAAGTGTGCCGCAGGCCAGCGACTGGATCACCCGCTTTTTCGGCGACACGCCCAGCATGGCCTCCCTGGTGGTCATCACCGGGCGGACGATGAATTTGACGCCCAGCAGGAACGTCATGAACACCGAGAAATTGCCCATGGTGCGGGAGGGCACCAGGCTGGCGATATAGCTGCCCACCACGGTGAACGCCAGCACGCTGACCATCATGATGAGGCCGTTTTTCACGTCCAGATTCTTGTTCTTGTGGTAGGTATAGGCCGAGACGGCGCTGGCCAGCACGTCCGAGGACAGGGCAATGCCCACCGCCATATAGGGGTCCATATCCAGAAAGGTGATGAGCATGGGGCTGATGACCGCCGCGGCGCTCATGCCGGCAAAGCCGGTGCCCAGTCCCGCGCCCATACCGGCGAAAAATGTCACCAACAGCGTGATCAGAAACTGCATGGTATGCTTCCCTCCATCCGTTCTGCCGTGCCGTACAGCAGATGCTCTACCCTACCACAGCGGGCGCGGCCTGTCAAGTGCGGGCGAAAAAAGTCCCTCCGCACCCGGGTGCGGAGGGACTTCCGAACGGGATCGCTTACACCTCGCCGGCCTTGACGCGGTCGAACTCGCTGTCCATGTCGGCGTTGGGCTTCTGGGTCAGCAGGGATACCACCACGATGACCAGGGTGCTGAACAGGAAGGCGGGCAGCAGCTCATACAGGCCGAACACACCGCCCAGCGGCTTCAGCACGCCGCGCCAGAAGAACACCATGGCGCCGCCGGCCACCATACCGGCGATGGCGCCGGCCCGGGTGGTGCGCTTCCAGAACAGGGAGAACAGCATCAGGGGGCCGAAGGCGGCGCCGAAGCCCGCCCACGCAAAGGCGGTGATGCCGAAGATGGTGGAGTTGGAGTTCCACGCGATGGCCATGGCCACCAGCGTGATGAGCATCAGGGTGATGCGGGAGCACCACATGACCTGCTTTTCCGTGGCGTCCTTCTTCACGATGCCGCGGTAGATGTTCTGGCTGACGGCGCTGGCGGTGATGAGCAGATAGGAGTCGGAGGACGAGATGGCCGCCGCCAGCACGCCGGCGCAGGCAAAGCCCGCCAGCACGGGAGGCAGGAACATGATGGCCGCGTCCACGAAGATGTTCTCGGCATCGCTGTTGGACAGGTAGTCCAGACCCACGATGCTGCGGCCCACGATGCCGATGAACACGGCGGCCGCCATGGAGATGACCACCCAGACGATGGCCACGCGGCGGGAGAGCTTCAGCTCCTTTTCAGAGCGGATGCCCATGAACCGCAGCAGCACCTGGGGCATGCCGAAGTAGCCAAGGCCCCAGGCAAGGCAGGAGACGATGGACAGCACGCCGTAGGGTCTGGCGGCGCCGAACACATCCACCTCGGTGGTGGAAGGGGTGGCGGACTGGACCAGAGAGAAGAAACCATCGATGCCCTCGGCATTCTGGATGGCCGCGGACATGCCGCCGGCAGCGCCCACGGACATGATGAGGATCAGCACCAGCACCGTGACCATCACCACGGCCTGCATGAAGTCGGAGGCGCTCTCCGCCAGGAAGCCGCCCAGGAACGTGTAGAGCAGCACGAAGGCCGCCGCCACGATCATCATGCTCTGGTAGGACAGACCGAACAGGTTGGCAAACAGCTTGCCGCAGGTGCTGAGGCACTGGGCCGCGTAGACGGAGAAGAAGATGATGATAATGAGGGAGGACAGCACCATCAGGGTCTTGTGCTTACCCTCGTGATACCGCTTGGAGAAGAAGTCCGGCACGGTGAAGGCGTCCACGGCGATGCTGTACCGCCGCAGGCGGCGGGAAGTGATGAGAAAGTTCAGATAGGTGCCCAGCGCCAGGCCGATGCACGTCCAGCCCGCGTCGGCAAGGCCAGTCCAGTAGGCCAGGCCCGGCAGGCCCATCAGCAGGTAGCCGGACATGTCCGACGCCTCGGCGCTGAAGGCCGTGACCCAGGGGCCAAGGCTGCGTCCGCCCAGAAAATACGCCTCCGCGTCCTTGTTGGCGCGGCGGGCAAACACGATGCCGATGACGATCACCGCCAGCATGTACAGTGCCATCGCCAGCAGGTGCTGCAGATTTGCTCCATCCATGGGAAATTCCTCCTTGACAAGCGACACATGAAGATTTATAATGTGTCTCATAAAGATTTTGAATGTATGGGCGTATCATAGCACCATGCAGGCAAAAAAGCAAGGGGTAAATTCACAAAATGGACACAAAAAAGTATGCTGTTGTCGAAAAAGTGGTGGAAAAGGCGTCGCTGACCAAGGCGGCGGAGGAGCTGGGCCTCACCCAGTCCGGGGTGAGCCACATCGTGGCCGCCGTGGAGGCGGAGCTGGGGCTGCCCCTTCTCAAGCGCACACGCACCGGGGCGCGGCTGACGCCGGAGGGCGAGCGCATCATGCCTCACATCCGGGCCATCGTGGCGGAGGAGCGTCTGCTGCGCCAGACGGCGGAGGAGCTGCACACGCTGGTGGCGGGCAAGGTGCGTGTGGGTACGTTCACCAGCGTGGCCACCCACTGGCTGCCGGCCATGATGATGCGGTTCCAGCAGGAGCACCCCCAGGTGGAATTTGAGCTGTTCAACGGCGACTATCACGACGTGGACCGGTGGCTGGCGGACGGCAGCGTGGATCTGGCCTTCGTGGCGCTGCCGGCGGAGGGTGACAGCCGGTGTGTGCCGCTGTACAGGGACGAGCTGGTGGCGGTGCTGCCCAGGGGGCACCGGCTGTGCGCCCTGCCGGTGTGTCCGGCGGTGGAGATCGCCAAGGAACCTATTATCTCCCTGCTGGAGACGTCCAACCACGACGTAAGGCGGGCGCTGGACGCCGTGGGCGCCAAGCCGGACATCCGGTTCCGCACCAAGGACGACTACGCCGTCATCGCCATGGTGCGGCAGGGGCTGGGCGTCAGCATCATGCCGTCCCTGCTGCTGCGGGGCAACAACGAGGGCGTGGAGCTGCGGCCATTGGATCCTCCCGCCTACCGCACCATCGCGCTGGCCGCCGGCAACGTGGAGGCCGGCCCCGCCGCCAGGCGGTTCGCGGAGTTCGCCCGGGCGTGGGTGCAGGAGAACGCATAACGAAAAGAGGAGACGCGGTGCGTCTCCTCTTTTATTCTATGGTGCGCCGGGCGGCGTCCAGCAGGGCGTCCCGGTCATTGGGCAGCGCACCGTCCAGCACCTGCGCCAGCAGGGCGTCCAGCGCACGGCCTACGGCGGGGCCGCGGAGGCCCAGCGCCAGCATGTCCCCGCCGTCCACCGCCAGATCCCGCAGGGAAAAGCAGGCCTGCCGCGCCAGCAGGGCGTTGAGGATGTCCTCCGCGCGGTCGATCTCCGTCAGGCGGCCCCGGTAGTCCGGGTGCTGGGCCAGATTGTCCGCCCGCTTCACCGCCAGCAGGCGGCGGAACGTGTCCTCCCCCAGCTGGTGGACGGCACGGGCGATGGCCTTTTCCGTCCGGGGGATGTCCCGGTCGTGCCACCGCACCAGCGTCACCACCTCCTGTGCGGTGCGCCTGTCCATCCGCAGACGGCGGCACACCTCCTCCGCCTGCGCCGCCGACACCTTGGGGTGGCCGTAGAAATGGCCCACGCCCTGCCCGTCCACGGTGAAGCAGGCGGGCTTTCCCACATCGTGGAGCAGCATGGCCCAGCGCAGCACCGGCTCCGGCGCAATGGCGGCCACGGAGCGGGCCGTGTGCTCCCACACGTCGTAGAGGTGGTGCCGGTTCCGCTGGTCAAGACCCACGCAGGGCAGCAGCTCCGGCAGGAACACGCCCAGCACGTCGGGGTACGCCAGCAGCACCGGCAGCACATGGGCGCCGCACAGCAGGCGATCCGTCTCCGACAGCAGGCGCTCGGCGGCGATGTCCCGCAGCAGCGGGGCGCGGCGGTGCAGCGCGGCGGCGGTGTGCGCCTCCACGGTGAAGCCCAGCGTCGAGGCGAACCGCAGCGTCCGCATGATGCGCAGGGCGTCCTCGTCAAAGCGCTTGTCCGGGTCGCCTACGCAGCGCAGGATGCCCCGGCGCAGATCCTCCCGCCCGCCGTGCAGGTCGGTGATGGTGCCCCGGACATCCATGGCCATGGCGTTCACCGTCAGGTCGCGGCGGCACAGATCCTCCGCCAGCGAGTCGGAAAAGTACACGGCGTCGGGGCGGCGGTGGTCGGAATAGGGGCCGTCGGCGCGGAAGGTGGTGACCTCCACGGACAGGCCGTCCTGCCGGACGGTGACGGTGCCGTGGCGCAGTCCCGTGGGGATGCTGTGACCGGCGAACAGGGCGGCGGTCTGCTCCGGGCGGGCGGCGGTGGTAACGTCCCAGTCCTCCGGCTCCCGGCCCAGCAGCGTGTCCCGGACGCAGCCGCCCACGGCGTAGGCCGCGAAGCCCGCCTGCTCCAGCCGGGAGAGGATCGCGCCCACCTGCGCAGGGAACATATTCGCCGCCTCCTTTCGCCCCGTACCGCCAAAAAACCGGCGAAAAAGCCGGTTGCACTTCGTGTTCGGGTGTACTATAATGAATCGTTAAGATATTACATCCATATTAGCACACTTTTCAGAATTGTCAATTTACGCACATCTTATTCCGGCGCTCCGCGCCGTTTGGAGGTCTTTTTTATGATGCATCCCGCTGCGGATATCCGTACACTGCTCCAGCCGGGCCGGCGCGTCCATCTGGCCGGCATCGGCGGCGTGTCCATGTGCGCGCTGGCCGAGGTACTGCAGGGCATGGGCCTTGTGGTGCAGGGCTCCGACATGACGGACAGCGACACCGTGCGCCATCTGCGCGCCGTGGGCATTGAGGTGGCCATCGGCCACTCCGCCGAGAATCTGAAGGGCTGCGACGCGGTGATCCGCACCGCCGCCATCCACGACAGCAATCCTGAGATCGCCGGAGCCATTGCCCGGGGCATCCCCGTGTACGAACGGGCACAGGCCTGGGGCGGCATCATGCGGGGCTACCGCAACGCTCTGTGCGTGTCCGGCACCCACGGCAAGACCACCACCACATCCATGGCCACCCACATCTTCATGGCGGCGCAGAAGGACCCCACCGTGATGATCGGCGGCACCCTGCCGCTGCTGCACTCCGGCTACCGGGTGGGACAGGGCGACACCATCATTCTGGAGAGCTGCGAATACTGCAACTCCTTCCTGAACTTCTTTCCCACGGTGGCGGTGATCCTCAACGTACACGCCGACCATCTGGACTTCTTCAAGGATCTGGCGGATATCGAGCATTCCTTCCACCAGTTCGCGGAGCTGGTGCCCGCCGGCACAGGCCGGGTGGTGGCCAATCTGGACGACGAGGGCGCCCGGGCCGCCGTGGCGGGGCTGGATCGCCCCGTGTTCACCTACAGCGTCAAGGATCACAGCGCCGACTGCTATGCCGACAACGTGGCGTTCTTCGACGGGTACGGTGAGTTCGACATCATCATCCGCGGGCAGCGCTACGCCCATGCGGCGCTGCACGTCCCCGGCGCGCACAACGTGTCCAACGCGCTGGCCGCCGCAGCTGCCGCGTACCTGCTGGGCGTGGACGGCAGCGCCGTGGAGGCGGGGCTTTCCACCTTCACCGGCGCGGGAAGGCGGTTCGAGCACAAGGGCACCTACCACGGGGCGGAGGTGTACGACGACTACGCCCACCATCCCGACGAGGTGGAGGCGCTGCTCAACGCGGTGCAGCCCCTGCCCCACAAGCGGCTGATCTGCGCGTTCCAGCCCCACACCTATACCCGCACCGCCGCACTGTTCGATGATTTCGTCCGGGTGCTGCGCCGCCCCGACAGGGTGGTGCTGGCGGAGATCTACGCCGCCCGGGAGAAAAACGAGCTGGGCATCTCCTCCCGGGATCTGGCGGCCCGGATCCCCGGCGCCGTGTACTGCTCCACGCTGGAGCAGGTGGCGGAGGAGCTGGCAAAGCTGGCCCAGCCGGGGGATATGCTGCTGACCGTGGGCGCCGGCGACATCTACCGCGCCGGTGAAATGCTGCTGGAGCGAGGTGACGCGGAATGACTCTCTCCCCCGTGTGTCACAATACCCGTCCGGCCGGCGCGCTGCCAGAGCAGGAGGCCGCCGCCTTCGACCTGCTGGAGCGTCTGGGCATCGACTATGACCGGGTGAGCCACGACGCCGCCTTCAACATGGAGCTGTGCGCCGAGGTGGGCCGGGTGCTGGACGTGACGGTGTGCAAGAACCTGTTTCTGTGCAACCGGCAGAAAACCAGCTTCTATCTGCTGTGCATGATGCCGGACAAGCCGTTCCGCACTAAGGAGCTCAGCGCGCAGATCAACTCCTCCCGGCTGAGCTTCGCACCGGAGGAGCTGCTGTGGGAGCTGCTGCACTGCACCCCCGGCTCCGCCACCCTGCTGGGTCTTGCCAACGACACCGGGCACCGGGTGCAGCTGCTCATCGACCGGGAGGTGTATGACGCGCCGTATTTCTCCTGTCATCCCTGCATCTGCACCAGCACGCTGAAGCTGAAGACCGCCGACGTGCTGGACAGGCTGCTGCCCCACACCGGGCACACCCCCATTATCGTGGATCTGTGAACCGCAGTGCCCGCCTGACGGCGGGCACTGTTTTTCGCATTTTACACAAAAAGCTCTTGCTTTCGGAAACGTTTTCAGTTATACTTACCGTATTCCCACCGGCGCGGCGCACTCCACTTCTTGTGCCGCACCGGCAAATGAAAAGGAGGAATGAGCCGCTGTGGCTGGCGGTGCGGCAGTGTGGAGACCTGCCGTAAGGCGCGAGGGACATTTCCGCCCCGCGCGAGGCTGTCGTCTGCGGAGGCAGGGCAGCTACAGTCAAGAGCGTATGGCAAAGGTGGTTCTGAAGGATCTGAAGAAGGTCTACCCCAACACCGAGAAGAAGAAAAAGGTCAAGAAGGGCGAGGAGCCGGCGGAGAAGAAGAGCAATCTTCAGATCACCGACGAGGGCGTCGTGGCCGTCCAGCAGTTCAGTCTGGAGATCGCGGACAAGGAATTCATCGTGCTGGTGGGTCCCTCCGGCTGCGGCAAGTCCACCACCCTGCGGATGATCGCCGGTCTGGAGGACATCACCTCCGGCGAGCTGTGGATCGGTGACAAGCTGATGAACGATGTGGAACCCAAGGATCGCAACATCGCCATGGTGTTCCAGAACTACGCCCTGTACCCCCACATGACCGTGTATGAGAACATGGCGTTCTCCCTGAAGCTGAAGAAGGTCCCCAAGGACGAGATCGACAAGAAGGTGCGGGAGGCCGCGGAGATCCTGGACATCACCCAGTATCTGGACCGCAAGCCCAAGGCCCTGTCCGGCGGCCAGCGGCAGCGTGTGGCCATCGGCCGCGCCATCGTCCGCGACCCCGCCGTGTTCCTGATGGATGAGCCGCTGAGCAATCTGGACGCCAAGCTCCGCAACCAGATGCGCGCGGAGATCATCAAGCTGCGCCAGCGCATCGACACCACGTTTATCTATGTGACCCACGATCAGACCGAGGCCATGACGCTGGGCGACCGCATCGTCATCATGAAGGACGGCTTCATCCAGCAGATCGGCACCCCGCAGGAGGTGTTCGACCATCCCGCCAACCTGTTCGTGGCCGGCTTTATCGGCACACCCCAGATGAACCTGTTCGACGCCCGGCTGGTGAAGCAGAACGGCAAGTACGCCGTGGCCATTGACGGCATCACCGTGGAGCTGGCGGAGGACAAGCAGGCGCGTCTCAGTGCCAAGGATGTGCCGGAGCAGGATATCGTGCTGGGCGTCCGTCCCGACCATATCATGCTGTGCGCCGACGGCGTCAAGGGCAAGGTGGACGTCAGCGAGCTGATGGGCTCGTCCGTGCACCTGCACATCTCCAGCAACGGCCACGACGTGGTGGTCATCGTGCCCACCAACGGCAATGCCGCCCACTTCCCCATGGGCAGCGAGGTCAATATGATCTTCGGCGGCAACGTGGCCCATGTGTTCAGCAAGGAGACGGAGAAGAATCTGGAGTGGTAACGCTCCGGCAGACAACGCAAAAAAGCTGTCCCCGCGCCTGCGGCGCGGGGACAGCTTTTTTGCGTTTTACCGGTTTTTCTCGTACAGCACGGCCAGACCGTACAGCAGCAGATCCTCGTTGAGCAGGATCTCGTGGGTGCAGATGGGGACGATGCAGCGGGCCAGCCCGCCGGTGGCCACCACGGTGGCCTTCTGTCCCAGCTCCGCCTCCATGCGGTCGATCATGCCGTCCAGCAGCAGGGCGGTGCCCAGGATGCTGCCGCTTTTCATGCAGTCCACCGTGTTGGTGCCGATGGCCCTGGGCGGCGCGTCCAGCGAGATGCTGGGCAGCAGCGATGTGTGGGACGCCAGCGCGGACAGGGACAGCTGGACGCCGGGAATGATGGCCCCGCCCCGGAACGCGCCCTCCGCGTCCACCACCGTGACGGTGGTGGCGGTGCCCATGTCGATGAGGATCAGCGGCGGCTCGTAGATATCCAGCGCGCCCACGGCAGCCACCAGCAGGTCGCTGCCCAGCGTGGCGGGATCGTCGATGCGCACCGCCAGGTCGGAGCGGATATCCGGCCCCACCACCATGGCCTCGATGCCGGAGAGCATCTTCACCGCCTCCGACAAAGAGCGGGTCACCTGCGGCACGACGGAGGAGATGATGGCGCCGTCAAAGGCGTCAGGCGCGATATGGGCAAACTCCAGCAGCCGGCTGATGGTGACGGCGTACTCCGCGCCGGTGGTGAGCCGGTTGGTGGCCATGCGGCAGAGGTACCGGATGTCCCGGCCCTCCATGCAGCCCATGACGATGTGGGTGTTCCCGATGTCCAGCGCAAGGATCATGACGCTTCCCCCTTATTTCCCGTTCTGCACGGCGGTCCTGCGGGCCGCCAGCTTGCCGCGGCTGAACACCACGGCCTTGGCGATCACGGCGCCGGTGAAGAAGCACACGATGGCCTCCACCAGACCGTTGATGCCCACAAAGGCGATGATGAACAGGAACGGGTTGGCGCTGCCCAGCGCCTCCACAAAGCCCTGAATGAAGTCGGTACGGTAGAAGCCCAGACACAGGGTGGACATAAACAGCGCGGTGTTGCTCAGTGCGCCGCACAGACCGGCAGCGCCGAAGGACCACAGATTGCTCTTGTCCAGCTTGCTCAGACCCTTGAACACCAGACCGCAGATCCAACCGGCCAGAATGCGGGTGGGGACGCAGACAAGGAAGGTGAGGAAGGGGTTGATGCCCATCAGCACCACACCGAAGCTGCTTTTGCCGAAGCACTCCCAGAAGCTGATGAGGCCGAATACGCCGCCCAGCAGCGCACCGGCGGCGGGGCCCATGACGATGGCGCCCACGATGACCGGTACCAGCATGATGGTGATCTCCAGGCCGGCGGTCTTGATCATGCCGAGACCCGTCAGCTCCAGAAGGAGCAGGATGGCAATGAGCACAGACAGCTGCACCATGTCCTGCACGGAAATTTTCGTGCGTTTCGTTTCGTTATTCATATGTTACCTCCTGCTGCCGCCTCCGTCCAGCAGAGTGCGGCGCGCTTATATGATACTATATTTTTTCGCATTTGCAAGTGCAAAATAGTAACAATTTCCCGCGCAGGGACGGCGCCGTTTCTTGACAGGACGGGCATACCGCGGTATGATGGAAAATACGATCGGACGACAAAGGGGGAATTTTCAATGGCGATCCTGTTGACCGGCGGCGCCGGTTTCATCGGCTCACACACGGCGGTGGCCTGTCTGGAGGCGGGCTATGACGTGGTGATCGCGGACAACTATTACAACAGCAGCCCGGAGGTGCCGCACCGGGTGGAGCAGATTACCGGCAGGCATGTGGTGGTGTGCGAGACGGATGTGGCGGACAAGGCGGCGCTGCGCCGGGTGTTCCAGACCCATCCCATCGACGCCGTGATCCACTTCGCGGGCTACAAGGCGGTGGGTGAATCGGTGGCCAGGCCGGTGATGTACTACCGCAACAATCTGGACACCACGCTGACGCTGCTGGAGGTCATGGCGGAGTACAGCTGCCGCCGCATCGTGTTCAGCTCCTCCGCCACGGTGTACGGCGGGAACAACCCCGTACCGCTGACGGAGGACATGCCGGTGGGCGGCTGCACCAATCCCTACGGCTGGACGAAGTATTTCATCGAGGAGATCCTGCGCTCGACAGCCGCAGCAGACGAGACGCTGTCCGTGGTGCTGCTGCTGTCTCTTATACACATCTCCGAGCCCACGAGAC
>URVR01000046.1 GCA_900551355.1 uncultured Eubacteriales bacterium
TCGTAGTCCGCCGGCAGGCGCACCCAGCCGGTAAAGTCGCTGCCGGCGCCGTCGCCCTTTTGCAGATGGTCGTGGGCGATGCGCAGGCGCGGCGCCAGCGCCGCCTCGTAGGGCAGCGGAATAAAGCTGTTGCAGCTATTGAGGTCCACACGGATCATATGTCATTCCTCCTTGGTGAAAGTCGGGTATTTCCGTCCTGCTTTTCAGTTTTTCATATATTACAACGAACGTACCCAAATTACAAGGGGAAAAAGGCGGTCTATGCCGCAAATACCGCCATGCGCAGCAGCTGGGTGAATACCTGCCCCCAGCTGCGCCGCGCCACGTCCTCCGCCGCCGTCAGCGGCACCGTCAGCAGCGGCGTGTCGCCGTCCAGCATGGTCAGCTCGCCCAGCTGTTGTCCCGCCGCCACCGGCGCCGTCACCTGCGGCTCCAGCGTAACGGTGCGGGTCAGTGCGCCGGCCTTCGACTTCTCCACCAGCACCGCGGCGTTCTCCGTCTCCGCCACGAGCTGCACGGTGTCCACCGTGCCCATCACCACCGGTACGGGGGCCAGCGGCTCCTGCGGCACGGCGCTGACCAGCGTGTAGGTGGAAAAGCCGTAGTTCAGCAGCGCCTTGGCGTCGTTGGTGCGGGTGTCCTTGTCCGGCGCCTTCATAATGACGGCGATCAGCTCCATACCGTCACGCTCCGCCGTGGCGCTGATGCAGTAGCCCGCCGAGGCGGTGTAGCCGGTCTTGAGGCCGGTGGCCCCGTCATAGAACCGGATGAGCTTATTGGTGTTGGCCAGCTGGAACGCGCCGCCCCGGATGGTGTCCATCCAGATGGTGGTGAAGCGCCGGATGTCCGGGTGGTGCAGGATCAGCTCCCGGCTCATGAGGGCGATGTCGTGGGCGCTGGTGACGTGACCCTCCGCCGTCAGGCCGGTGCAGTTGACGAAGTGGGTGTCCTCCATGCCCAGCTCCGCCGCCCGCTGGTTCATCCGCTCTACGAACAGCTCGTGTACGCCGGCTACCTTCTCCGCCAGCGCCACCGCCGCGTCGTTGCCGGAGGCCACACACACCGCCTTCAGCAGCTCCTCCACGGTGATCTGCTCGCCCTCCGCCAGAAAGACCTGGCTGCCGCCCATGCCGGCGGCAGCCGCGCTGACCGTCACCACGTCGTCATAGTGGATGGTGCCGCTGTCGATGGTCTCCATGGTCAGCAGCAGCGTCATGACCTTGGTGACGCTGGCCGGCTCCAGCTGCTCATGCTCGTTCTGGGTGTACAGGATCTGGCCGGTGGTCTTTTCCATCAGCAGCGCCGCCCGGCTGGTGATGGGCAGCTCCACCGCCGCCGCAGCCGCCGGCCACAGGGCCAGCGCGCACAGCAGCGCCGTCAGCAGACACGCCGCCCGCCGTAAGTTTTTCATGATGCAGTTCCTCCCCCGCGTTTTTTCTATTCCTATGCCGGGGCGGTGGAAATCATGCGCTTCGACAGAATTTCCGGTTGCAAATCCCCGGGCGACCTGTTATAATAGCACCGTTCGCAGGGTTGGTATATCGGTATTACAGCGGCTTCCCAAGCCGTTAAGGCGGGTTCGACTCCCGTACCCTGCTCCAAAAAGAAAACACCATCCGTCAGGATGGTGTTTTCTTTTTGGAGCAGCACTTTTGCTACGCCAAAGTGGTCGCCTGCGGGCGGGTGATTGAACGCGAGTGGGGGAACCTCAGGCGGGTTTCTCCTGCGCGCATTTTGTTCCCTGCGGCATGCTTAGGCGTTCTCTTACTTCTCCAGCGCCGCCATGAACCGCAGTAGGTTCTCCACGGTGAAGCGCAGGTTCTTCTCACTGTGCTGCCGGGCCTCCGCCAGCGTGCAGGGCGCCGGGTTGATGGGGAACACCCCGGATACCCCTGCCGCATAGACCGCGTCCAGCGCCGTTTCGCAGCCGCCCACCAGCGCCGCCACGGGGATGCCCAGCGCCCTGGCCCGCCGGGCCACACCGATGACCGTCTTGCCCCGCAGGCTCTGGCTGTCCAGGTGCCCCTCGCCGGTGATGACCAGCCGGGCGCCCCGGCAGCGGCGGTCAAAGTCCGCCGTGTCCAGCACCGTGTCGATGCCCATGCGCAGCGTACCGCCGAAAAGAGCGGCGGCTCCCACGCCGAAGCCGCCGGCCGCGCCGCCGCCGGGCAGCGTCAGCACCTCCGCGCCCAGATCCCGGGTCAGCACCTGCGCCAGATGGTACAGGCCCGCGTCCAGCCGGGCCACCATGGCCGCATCCGCGCCCTTCTGGGGGCCGAACACCGCCGCAGCGCCCTCCGGGCCGCACAGCGGGTTGTCGATGTCGCACATCACCGTCACCGGTACGGCGCCCAGCGTCCGGCGCAGCGCCTCCGTCCGGATATGGGCGATGCGCGTGAGAGTGCCGCCCACCGGTACGAAGGGGCGGCCCTGCGCATCGAGAAATTCCGCGCCCAGCGCGGCGGCGGCGCCGCAGCCGCCGTCGTTGGTGGCGCTGCCGCCCAGCCCCAGCACCAGCCGCGCCGCGCCGTGGGACAGCGCGTGTGTCATCAGCTGACCCACGCCATAGGTGGTGGTCTTTTCCGGATCACGGGCGTCTCCCACCAGCGGCAGACCCGCCGCCGCGGCCATCTCCACCACCGCCGTGCCGTCCGGCAGAAGGGCGTAGTGCGCCGTCATCGGCTCCCCATAGGGGCCGGTGCAGGGCGCGGCGATCCGCCGGCCGCCCACGGCGGCAAGAAACGCGTCCACCGTGCCCTCGCCGCCGTCAGCCACCGGGATGGCGCAGATCTCCGCCGACGGCTCCAGTCGGAGGATCTCCGCCGACGCGATGCGGCAGATGTCCCCGGAGGACAGGCTGCCCTTGAAGGAATCCGGGATCAATACATACTTGCTCATGGCATCCGTTCCTTTCCCGAAAAAAGCAAGCCGCGGCACTGGCCGCGGCTTGTCTGCGTTGTTTTACAGTGCGTAGAACAGCTCCGCCATCTGGGCCGTCACATCCTCCGTATAGCTGCACAGCGTCACGCAGTAGATGTAGTTGCCCTGCTTCAGGCAGATCACCAGCTCGTACATGGGCGTGTCCTGCACCGTGGCCGTCAGGGCGACAGCCGGGCGCTCCGCACCGGCGAACTCCACCGTGGTCACGGCGGCGGTGACGTTCTCGAATCCGTAGGTGCTCATGGCGTCCGGCAGCTGTTGGGCGGACAGCTCCGCGTACTCCTGGGCGCTCATGGTGGTGCCGAACAGCAGGCCCATGTTCTGGAACACCACGTTCATGGTCATCAGGCCGTCGGTGGAAGTGGCGTACATGTCCTGCACGCTCTGGTTCTCCTCCATCAGCTTCTTCATGTCCTCGTCGCTGGTGCCGTCGGTGAGGAAGCCGTTGATCTCCGCGATCTGCTCCTCCGTGTAGAACACCCACGTCTCGTCCAGCGTGCAGCCGATACCGGCAAACTCGTTGGTGTAGGTGCCGCCGTTGACGCTGCCCATCTCCGGCGTCTCGCCGTCCGGCTCGGCGGTGTCCACCTGACCGGTGACGGACGGATCGGGCTGCGCGCCCGGCTCCACTGTGCCGCCGGTCTGCTCCGGCGCCTGCTGGCCGCAGGCCGTCATGGCCAGCAGCATCAAGGCCATCAGCATGGCCGCAAATTTCTTCATATGGCTCCTCCCTTTGCGGAAATATCTGTTGTTACCGCCGTCATTGTACCAAATCGGGCGGGGAAATACAACAGCAAAATTTCCCGACAGGATGCGCCCCGCCTTTCCGCTACAATAAGGGCGAAAGGAGGGACAAGCCTTGAAAACTGTCACCGAGGTCAGCCGTTCCGTCCCGCTCCGCCCGCTTCTGACCATGTTCCTGCCGGCTGCTGCCGCTTTTTTGCTGACCGGCGGCGCGCTGGACGGTCTGTACAGTCCCTGGTCGCTGGCGGTGGTATCCGCCGCCGGCGTTGGATGGCCTGGGCTCAGCGCCCTGCTGGGCGCCGGACTGGGCGCTTTTCTTTTTCTGGATTTTCAGGCGGGGCTGCGCCATACCGCCGCCGCCATCCTCATTTTCTGCGCCGGCACCGCGTTCTGCACCACCCGTCTGTACCGCAGGCCCCGGTTCCGCCCTGCTGCCGCCGTGGTCATGACGCTGCTGGTGCAGTCGGCGTACCTGTTCCAGCGCCAGCCGAAACAGTGGACGCTGTGTGCCGCCGCGCTGGCCATCCTCTGGGCCGGAGCCGTACTGCTCCCCGCCCTGACGGACAGTGCTGCCGATGGCGAGACCCAGCAGCAGGCGTGGTTCCTGCTGGCGCTGGGCGTGTGCCTGTCCGCCTATGGCTGGGAGGTATCCGGCTTCCGGGTGGGCGGTCTGCTGGCCGCCGCCCTGCTGCTGACGGCAGCACGCCGTCTGACCCCTGCCGCCGCTGCGGCTGCTGGGGCCGTGACCGGTCTTGTGCTGGATCTCTACACCGGCGAAACGGTGCTGCTGACCGCCGTGCTCTGCGGCGCTGCCGCCGCGGCAGCGGCTCTGCAGAGACGTGGGCGGCTTCTGTCGCCGCTGGCGTTCTGCGTCGTGGCCGCCGCCGTGTACCTTCTGCTGGACGGGCCGGACCTGCTGCCGCTGCTTTGCCAGAGCATCGCCGGGGCGGGCCTGTATCTGCTGCTGCCGGAGCATCTGCTGCCCCGGCTGGCGCAGCGCGCCGTCAGCACCGCCCGGAGCGCTCCCGATCAGGAGGAGGCGGCGACGCCCGCTGCCGCGTTCCGTGCCGTGTACGACAGCTTTTTTACCGATACCACGCCGCCCCGTCCGGAGAATCCCGCCGTGCTGTTTGACCGGGCCGCCGAGCAGGTGTGCGCCGGGTGCCTGCTGCGGCAGGACTGCTGGCAGACCCGCTACATCGACACCTACAACGCCTTCAACGACGCCTGCCCCCGGCTGCTGGGACGAGGCAGCGCCTGCGCGGAGGATTTTCCCCTGCACTTCACCAGCCGCTGTCTGCACTTTCCTCAGCTGCTGGAGGCGCTGAACGATCAGCTTCACCAGTTTCTGCTGCGCCGGAGCCACCGGCTCCAGCTGGAGGCGGCCTATCAGGTGGCCCGGGAGCAGTACGCCCAGATGTCGGAGGTGCTGTCCGCCGACGTACCGGCATCGGCGACGCCGCGGTTCAGCTGCATCACCGGCACCGCCCTGCGCCCCCGGGAGGGCGAGACGCTGTGCGGCGACCAGACCGCGTCCTTCGAAGCGGGCGGCGCCGCCTACCTGCTGCTGTCCGACGGCATGGGCAGCGGCGAGGAGGCCCACCGGGAGGCCGCCATGACCGTCCGGCTGCTGAAGCAGTTCCTGCAGGCCGGCGTGGAGCCGTCCCCCGCCCTGAAGACCCTGAATACCGCGCTGCTGCTGCGCTGCCGGGAGGGCGGCGGCTTCACCACCATTGATCTCGCCCGGATCGACCGCACCTCCGGCGCGGTGACGCTGTATAAGTACGGCGCGGCGGCGTCCTATTTCAAAAAGCACGGGCGGGTCGTCCGCTACGCCGGCAGCGCGCTGCCCGCCGGGCTGGAAAATGCCGCTCAGCAGCCGGAGGCCATCCGCTTTACGCTGCCGCCGGGCGGCTGGCTGGTGCTGCTGTCCGACGGCGTCACCGCCGGGGACGGCGACGAGTGGGTGCAGGACCTGCTGGCCGGGTGGGAGGGCAGCTCCCCGGAGGAGCTGGCCCGGCGCATCCTGACGCTGTCCGCCGACCACGGCGGCCTGTCCGACGACTGCGCCGTGCTGGCGCTGTACCGCCCCCGGGGCGAAGATTCCGGCAGATCGCAGGTATAAGCTGCCGCCGCGCTGTCCATACTACCATTGTAAAAACGGACAGCGAGGAGGGCATATTCTTGGTCAAAGGCATTTCCCGGCGGGTCATCGTGGTGGATTCCCCCGACCCGCAGATCTTCGAACAGGCAATTTTCATTCTCCGCACCGACGGCGGCGGCGTCAGCTCCCAGCAGCTGGTGGATCAGGCCGTCCGCATCGCCAAGAACTACGCCCGCTGTCAGGGCGCGCCGCGGCGGCGGTTTCACGCACCCGCATGGCTCTGGGCCGCGGCGGGTGCCGCCGCCATCGGCCTGACGTGGCTTCTGTGCACCGTGCTGTGATCTATTTTCACCGGTTTCAGCGGGACTAACCCGTTTGAAATACTTTTTCCATCATTTTTCTCCTCACTTGGGGCGGGCGGTATGCGTCCGCCTCTCTTTTTGCGCAAAAAAAAGCAGACGGCCATAGCCGTCTGCTTTTTTGCTCTTTTCCGCCGCGCTCAGCGGTCCTTTTTCCGGGAGTGCACCACAAGAACGACGGCCAGTGCCGCCACGGACACGCCCAGGATCACCCAGCCCCAGACGCTGCCGGTCTGCTCCGGCGCCGCGGGCTGCGCGTCGCCGTCCGCCGGCAGCTCCTCGTCCAGGTCCACCTCGCCCTCGTCGAGATCGCCGTCAACGGTGCCGCTGTCCACGTTGCCGGTGTTGCCCGTGCTGCCGGTATTCCCGGCGGTGCCGGTATTTCCGGCATTTCCGGTATTTCCGGTATTGCCGTTGTTCCCGGCATTCCCGTTATCGACGTCAACGCTGCCGGTGTCGGTAGTGCCGCCGCTGTTGTCCGGCTTGGTGGTGTCGTCCTTTTTGCCGTCGTCCGGCTTGGTGGGATCGTCCTGCTTGCCGTCGTCCGGCGGCGTCGGCTCGTCCGGCTGGACGATGTTGCTGTTGTAGTTCACCGTGATGCCGGAGGCAAAGGCCCCCTCCTCCACGGCGGTGATGGTGTCCGGCAGGTCCACGACCCGGACAGCGCTGCTGCCGGTGAACGCGCCCTTGGCGATGGTGTTCACCGGGATGCCGGCGATGCTGGCGGGTACGGTGACCACCTCGTCCCGGCCGAAATAGCCGGTGATGGTGATGGACTCGTCGGCGATGGTGTAGTAAAGGGCACCCTCTGTGTAGACGGTGGACGCCGAGGCCACGGCCGTCAGGCTCAGGGCCATGACCAGCGCCAGCAGCAGGGGGATGAGTTTTTTCATAGCTTGCTCCTTTGTTGGTGCGCAGGGGCATAGTCCGCGCGGACTATGCCCCTGTTTGTGGGTCAGTTTCGGAGATGGGAATCAGAAGTTAATCCTCGTAGTCGATACCTCCGTCAACGTTACTGGTTCTGATGATGGATGTCATGCCCACGGAAATGACCTGCATCTCAGGCTGTTCATACAGCTTCTTTTCCATGCTCAGTTACCTCCTTTCAGGCTCGCGTAGCTCGCCTTCACACATTCGCTATACACTGTCTGCAGATTTCCCTTTGCATCCTTATACTGAACAAATGCCATCATATAGTAGGTCTTGTCCGCGTTTTTAGATGCAATAGTTTGGTAATAAACACCATCATTCCTGGTCAGCGAACTCTTGTAGATCCTGGAATAGCGATTGATATTCATATTCGCCGCAGATTCCTCATCGTCAGCTCTGATAAAGCCTGTCAAAACAAGTGTCGCATCCTCCGGCAGTGCAAATGCCTGCGTAAAGGTTACCAGATAGTAGAGACCGTCCTGGGTGGCCGAAACATCACTGATGCGAATCTTTGCCTCAGCATTGGCTTCCACACCATACACAGCCGTCACTGTGACATTCTTGCTTTCAAAGACAGTCAGCGTTGTCAGGTAGGAAACGATCTGATCGTCAATCATCCAGTAAGAGAATGTCTTCTCGCCCACTGTCTCAGCTGCGGTAAGGAGGATAGAATCGCCCACATTTATCGTATGCGTATCCGCAACTTTCTCAATGCCCTCATACTTCACCGTTACAGTGTACTTGGTGCCCAGCGTCTCGTACTTGGGCGTGACCACGATGTAGTCATTCTCGGCCATGGCAGCTCGGATCTCCGCCTGCGTCATGCTCCAGCCGATGAACTTATAGCCGGTCTTGCTGGGACCCATCGGGAACACGATCTCCTCATCATTGCCGTACCGCTTCGCAGTGAGGACCTGATCGTAAGCCGTCTTGAACACCACCATTGCGTTATCATTGCCGGTATTCTTCGGGCTGGTGCAGGCGCGGAGCTCGGTGTTGCTGCCCAGCGTGAAGGTGTACTCAGGACTGGTGCTGACGATCTTATCGGAGCCGTTCACCCAGTACAGGAACGCATAGGTTTTATCCGTGTACGTCACCGTGACGCTGCTACCAACGGGCAGCTTGTACATACCGCCGTTGTTCTGTACCAACTTCGAACCGGTGATCCTGAACGCAGATGCAGTCACCTTTACGGTGAGCGTGGCATTCTCCGCAGGGCTGTACAGTGCGACCAGCGTGCAGTTCTTGGACGCCGTGAAGGTGTAGCTCAGGTCAGCAGAGAGCTTCGTCGTGTAGCTATCCTTCTCGTACCAGCCAAGGAACTTGAAGCCAACGACGTTGCTGGTTGTAACGGTGACTTTCTCGCCCTCGCAATACATACCGCCGCCGGTAGTAGTGCTCACCGTGGTGACGCCGTCATCCTTGATGCGGGATGTGACCTGAATGGCAATGTTGGCTTCCTTCACCGTGTAGGTGCCGTCGGTGTTCTCAATAGCCCGGTAGCCATTGACGACCCAAGCCTCCTTCGGCTCGGTGGAGTAGGTGCCGCCGGACAGCTCGGTAATCATGGTGCCGGTGCTGCCCTCGCCGGACTTGACGACCAGCGCGTTGTTGCCCAGCAGCTTGGCGGTAGTGCCGGAGATCTTCACGGTACCGTTCTTCTGATAGACGGCCGCCGCGGTGCTGCCCTCAGCGCTGCTGGCGGTGAAGGTGCCGCCGGTGATGGTCAGTGTGCCCTCGGACGCCCAGTAGATGACGCCGGCATCCCAAGCCGTACCGTTGGAGGTCAGCTGACCACCCGTAATGGTCACGTTGGGCTTGCTGCCCACCATGGTGCCGATGCAGTTGCCGTTCTGGCTGCTGATGATAGCGCCCTCACCAATAGTGACCACGCCGGTCTTGCTGGCGCTGTCGTTCACCGCGACGGACCAGCCATCGGTGGTAATGGTGGCATGGCCGACAGTCAGCGTACCGCCCGCGTTGTAAACACCGTAGGCGCTCTTAATCGTTACCGTGTCGGCGGAAGTCGCACCCAGAGTCAGGCTGCTGCCGCTCATCACCTGAATGGCGAAGTCGTTGGCGCTGCCGCTGGTGGGCGTATCAATGCACTTGATGGTACCGCTGTTGATGGTCACGGCGGCGCTGCCCTGCGTGTAGATCTGCGCACCGTCAAGGGTGAGGGTCTTCATGTTCAGGTTCAGCGTGACCGCCTCAGTGCCACCGATGCCAAGGTCGCTTGTCAGCGTGACGTTGTCCAGCAGCTTGACGGTCGCTTTCGCGCCACTGCTGTTGGCATCGAGGATCGCCTGAGACAGGCTGGTGTACTGGGTACCGTTGTACTCGGCGACCTTCTTCTGCTCGACGGTGTAGCCGCCCTCACTGTTTGTAACCAGCGTGCAATCCGCCGCGAGGTATGCCTCGTTGAACTGCTTGTTGTAAGTACCGCCGGAGACGTTGATGTAGTCGCCAGCCTCTGCCCACTCGCCATCAGTCTTGTTGCTGTTGCTCCAAGTGAAGGCATGGATGACTTCACCGTTTGCAGCAGTGACCGTGGGCGTGCCCTTAATGGTCACAGTAGCAGGACCTTGCGGATAGCCGCGGTTGATAACAGAGATCGCCGCCGCGTCGTAGACAACGCCTGCGTCCCCAGTGTAGTCATAATCCGCGCTACCATTGGCGGTGATCTTCGGGCTGTTGCTGATCTTCAGCGTGCCGGAGCACATCTGGATACCGCCCGTGCCGGTGATCGTGCCGCCCTGAATGTTCAGTGTTCCACACTCGGGATGATAGATAGCATAGTTGTTCGCCGCGGAAATGACCGCGTTCTCACCGATGATGATCTCCTCAGCCTTCCAACCGCTGGTTCTATCGTCGGTGTTGTAGTTTGCGCCGCCGTTTCCGCTGATAGCGGGGCTGGGACCAGTAGCAATGATCTCAGCATTGGACATCACCTTGAGCTTTTCGCCCCTGGTGGCAGAGCCAAAGATGGTCACGCCATAGGATTCGGGAGCAACGACCTTTGCGTCCTTCTGCATATAGAGCATGGGGGTCGCGCCGTTGTAGGTCTCCTCGTTGCTGCCGATGCGGATGACGGAGCTGCTGTCGATAATGCCAGTGCTGGTGACAGTGCCGTTCTCCAGATAGAGGCTGCCCTTGTTGATCTGGAGGGCGCGGCAGCCTTCGCCGGTGAGGGTGTAGCCGCCGAGGTTCAGAAGCACGGAACCAGCAGAGTACTCCTTGGCAAAGTTGACGGTCTCAGTGATGGTCAGGTTGCAAAGCAGCTTCACTTCCGTCTGACCGCCATTTTTCTGAGAAGCGGCGTCAATGGCCTTCTGCAGCGTCTCGTACTTGGTGCCGTTGTACTCGGCGACGTAAACGCCTTTCTTGACGGTGTGGGTGCCGTTATCATTGACAACAGAGATGTAACCCTCAGCGCACAGGCCCTCGGGCACTGCGCTGGAGAAGCTGCCGCCGGAAACGGCGACCTTGGTTTCCTCGCTGAACGCGCTCTCGGTGTTGTTCGCCCAGTCGTAAGCCTTGATGGCCTCGTTGGTGCCGTTGGCCTTGAACGTACCGCCGGTGACGGTCACATCGCCCAGGTCCTTGTAGCCGGTGCGGTTCACGATGGAGATGGCCGCGCCGTCCTGAATGGCGCCGTCATTCTCAGTCTTGTGCACCGCATCGCCGGTGCTGTCTCTTATACACATCTCCGAGCCCACGAGACGTAGAGGAATCTCG
>URVR01000047.1 GCA_900551355.1 uncultured Eubacteriales bacterium
TACGTCTCGTGGGCTCGGAGATGTGTATAAGAGACAGATCTGAACCTGATCAAAAATGCTAAGAGAAGATGTGATTATCTGATCGTAGGCGTAAATACAGATGAACTTGTGGAAAGCTATAAGAATAAAAGACCTATCGTGCCATTGGAAGAGCGGGCTGAGATCGTCCGGTCTATTAAATATGTGGACGAGGTGATCATCACGAATACCCTTGATAAAAAAGAAATCTGGGATAAGATCCGTTTCGATGAAATTTATATCGGAGATGACTGGAAGGGAAATGAGCGCTGGGAGCGCACCGGGAAAGAGATGGAAGCCCTGGGAGCCAGGCTGGTTTATCTTCCCTACACCAAAGATACTTCTTCTACAATGCTTCGTGAGAAACTGAAAGAGTATTAATGCGGACTGATTTAGAGCCTTTTTTAAACAGGCTCTGGATTGTAATATATTAAGAAAGGTAAAATCCATGGAAAGAGCACAGAGAATTCTAAAGAAATTTTCAAAAATCCTGAAAGAGCAGGGCGCAGGACCTTTGTTCACCACATTCAAAGGCTATGTGACTTATGCTTTATATGACCGCTGGAAAGTGAGACGACTTCGTAAATTCCCCCCGCGTATGGTGAAAAACAGAATCCTGTTTGAGACAAATGATGATTTTACAGACAATTGCCGGGCTCTTTTTGATTATATGGTTGCAAATGGATATAATAAAAAATATGAGCATTTTTTATTATATTATTAAAGTTGCCTTGCACATGCGTTCACCTGCGGTGAACTCCATAATTATGTATTGCCAAAATGCAGTGAACGTATTGCCAAAACTCAGTAAATACAATCCGCTGCGTATAAAGGAATTGAAATGATAAAAGAAAACCAGAAGCTGTTCAACCGTCTGAACGTCGCGACAGACGCGGCTGCGGCTTTTATTTCGATAGCTGCGGCGTACCTGCTGGTGTTCAGCCTGCTGTACACCCCGTGCATCGCGGCGGTGGCCTCCGTCCGGCGGGAGCTGGGCGGCAAATGGGCTGTGGGCCTTGCCCTGTGGCAGTGCCTCATCGCGTGGGTGGCGGCCTTCGTAACACACGGCATTGGGCTGCTGCTATGAATATCTGGGATATTCTTATCCTCGCGGCGATCGGGATCGCGCTGTTCTTCGCCCTCCGCACCGCCGTTCGGAACCGAAAGAACTGCTGCGGCAGCTGCCGCGGCTGCGAGAAATGCGGCGGCTCGTGTCCGTCGTGCCATTCCGGAAAAAAGGAGGAACACCATGAAGAAACACCGTAAGCCCTTCCCCCGCCCTCGTGACCTGCGGGGTACCATCCGCCGCCAGCCGGTGGTGTTCGCCGTCTACCTCGTTCTGCGTCTTATCGTGCTGGGCACGCTGGTGTCCTCCGTCATCCGGGGCGAGTACGAGAGCGCGTTCATCTGCCTTTTGGTGCTGGTGCTGTTCGTGCTGCCGTTTTTCATCCAGCAGAACTTCGGCATCGAGCTGCCGTCCACGCTGGAGATCATCATTCTGCTGTTCATCTTCGCGGCGGAGATCCTGGGCGAGCTGGAGTGCTATTTCATCACCTATCCCCACTGGGACTCCATGCTCCACACCACTACGGGCTTCCTCTGCGCCGCCACGGGCTTTGCCCTCATCGACATTCTCAACCGCAACAGCCGCATCAAATTTGAGCTGTCCCCCATCTACGTGGCGCTGGCGGCGTTCTGCTTCTCCATGACCGTCGGCGTGCTGTGGGAGTTCTTTGAGTTCGGCATGGACCGTCTGTTCCACATGGATATGCAGAAGGACACGGTGGTGCAGTCCATCACCTCCGTCATGCTGGATCCCACCAACCGCAACATTCCCGTCACCCTCGACGGCATCCACTCTGTCGCCGTCAATGGGCAGGACCTGGGCTTCGACGGGTATCTGGATATCGGTCTGTACGACACCATGGCGGATCTGTTCGTCAATTTCATCGGTGCGGTGGTGTTCAGCACCATCGGGTACTTCTATATCAAGCAGCGTGGCAAGGGGCGGCTGGCCAAGGCGTTCATCCCCACCATCACGGAGGAGGCGCCGCAGGATGCGCCCGACCCGTCCGCCGGGGACACCGAGGCGCCGGGCGATGCGCCGGACGCCCCGTAAAGCACAAAAATGAGCACCTGCGCGCCGACGGCGCACAGGTGCTCTTTTTGTGCTCAGAACAGGCTCACCTGGCTGGTGTCCGCCATGCCGGCGAAGGCGCCCAGCGCCTTGAGCTGCTCGATATGGGTCTTGCTCAGCTTGCTGCAGGTGTTGGCGAACTCCTCCACGGAGATGAAGGTCTTGCCCTTTCGCTTTTCCACCGTGTCCAGGGCCGCCGCCTCGCCCAGGCCGTGGACGGTCACGAAGGGCGGCAGCAGGCCGTTGTCCGTGACGACGAATCTGGTGGCGTCGGACTTATAGATGTCGATGGTGTCGAAGTGGAAGCCCCGCAGGTAGAACTCGTAGCACACCTCCAGCGTCACCATCAGGTTCTGCTCCACATCGGTGGCGTCCTTGTTGTTTTCGATCTCCCTGATCTTCCGCTTCACCGCGTCCAGACCGGCGCAGCAGTACTCCGCATCGAAGGCCTTGGCCCGGATGGAGAAGAACGTGGCGTAAAACGCCAGCGGTTCATGCACCTTGAACCACGCGATGCGGAAGGCCATCATGACGTAGGCCACGGCGTGGGCCTTGGGGAACAGGTAGCCGATCTTGGCCAGCGAGCCGATGTACCAGTCCGGTACCTCGTGCTCCCGCATGGCCTCCTCCCAGCCCTCCTCGAAGCCCTTCTTCTTCACCTTGCCCTTACGGACGGCCTCCATGATCTTGAAGGACATCTTGGGATCCAGCCCCATGGAGATAAGGTACAGCATGATATCGTCGCGGCAGCCCACCGTCTCCAGAACGGAGGCGGTGCCGCTGACGATCAGCTCCCGGGCGTTGCCCAGCCACACATCGGTGCCGTGGGAGAAGCCGGACAGCCGCACCAGCGTGTTGAAATCCTTGGGCAGGGTGTCCATCAGCATGCCGCGGGTGAACCTGGTGTTGAACTCCGGGATGGCCACGGCGCCGGTGGGGCCGAGGATCTCGTCGTTCTCGAAGCCCAGCACCTTAGAGGACGTGAAGATGCTCATGGTGTCCGGGTCGTCCAGCGGGATGGCCCGGGCGTTGACGCCAGTGAGATCCTCCAGCATCTTGATCATGGTGGGGTCATCGTGCCCCAGCATGTCCAGCTTCAGGAGGTTGTCCTCCATGCAGTGGTATTCAAAATGGGTGGTGATGGTGTCGCTGCCCGCGTCGTCGGCGGGGTGCTGCACGGCGGTGAAATCCTCCACGTCCATGTCGTCCGGCACCACCACCAGGCCGCCGGGGTGCTGTCCCGTGGTGCGGCGCACGCCCACGCAGCCCTGGGTCAGCCGGTTCATCTCGGCGTTGGACGCCGTCTGCCCCCGCTCCTCCAGATACTTCTTCACCATGCCGAAGGCGGTCTTTTCCGCCAGTGTGCCGATGGTGCCGGCACGGAACACCTGGGTCTTGCCGAACATCTCGATGGCGTGCTGGTGGGCGCGGGCCTGGTATTCGCCGGAGAAATTCAGGTCGATATCGGGCACCTTGCCGCCGCCGTAGCCCAGGAACGTCTCAAAGGGGATGTCGAAGCCGTCCTTGATATATTTCTCGCCGCACACGGGACACACCTTGTCCGGCATGTCCGCGCCGCAGCCGTAGCTGCCGTCGGTGATGAACTCCGTGTTCTTGCACTTGGGGCAGCGGTAATGGGGCGGCAGGGAGTTCACCTCCGTGATGCCCGACATGTACGCCACCAGACTGGAGCCGACGGAGCCTCGTGAGCCGACCAGATAGCCGTTTTCCAGACTGCGCTGCACCAGCTTCTGGGCGGACATGTACACCACGTCGTACTTGCCCAGGATGCTTTTCAGCTCCACGTCCAGACGGTCCACGATGAGCTGGGGCGGCTGGTCGCCGTACAGCGCGTGGCACTTGTCCCACACCATGTCGTGCAGCTCCTGCTCGGAGTTCTCCAGACGGGGCGGGAACAGCTGGCCCGGCGGCAGCAGCTCGATGTCCTCGATGCGGTCGGCGATGCGCCGGGGATCGTCGATGACCACCTTGTGGGCCGTCTCCGGCCCCAGGTAGGCGAACTCCTCCAGCATCTCGTCGGTGGTCTTGAAGTAGATGGGCAGCGGCGCGTCGGCATCCGGGAACTTCTTGCTGGCCAGCAGGATGTGGCGGTACACCTCGTCCTCCGGCTCCTGGAAGTGCACATCGCCGGTGGCGCACACCGGCTTGCCCAGTTCCTCGCCCAGCCGGACGATGGTGCGGTTGAACTCCCGCAGCTCCTCCTCCGACTGGACATCGCCGTTGCGCAGCATGAACATGTTGTTGCAGATGGGCTGGATCTCCAGATAGTCGTAGAACGACGCGATGCGCTTCAGCTCCGCCCAGTCCTTGTGGTCGGCCACGGCGCGGAACAGCTCCCCCGCCTCGCAGGCCGAGCCGATGATCAGTCCCTCCCGGTGGGCCGCCAGCTCTGTCTTGGGAATAGTGGGCACACGCTTGAAATACTTCAGATTGGACGCCGAGATCAGCTGGTACAGGTGCTTCAGGCCCAGCTTGTTCTTGGCCAGGATGATGATGTGCTTGGGGAACCGGGACTTGCTGCCTCTGGGCCGCAGCTTCAGCATCTCGCCGTTGATCTGCTGCAGGCTGTGGATGCCCAGTTCATTTTCCATCTTCTGGAAAAATGGAACGAGCATATAGCCCACCATGGCCGCGTCGTCGGAGGCGCGGTGGTGGTTGAAGGCGGGCAGGTCCAGATGCTCCGCCACGATGTCCAGCTTGTACTTGCCCAGCTCCGGCAGCAGGTTCTGCGCCAGAATGAGGGAGTCCACATAGGTGGGGTCGAAGTCCAGCCCCACCTTGCGGCAGCCCGCCCGGATGAAGCTGATGTCGAACTCCGCGTTGTGGGCCGCCAGCGGGCGGCCGTTCACGAATTGCAGGAACGAGGTCAGCGCCTCCTTCAGCTGGGGCGCGTCCGCCAGCATGGCGTCGGTGATGCCGGTGAGGCCGATGATCTCCGGCGTCAGCCGCCGGTTGGGGTTCACGAAGGTCTGGAACCGCTCCGTGATCTCGCCGTTCTTCAGCACCACCGCGCCGATCTCGGTGATGGCCTCCCGCTCCACCTTCAGGCCGGTGGTCTCGATGTCGAAGCACACGATCTCGTCGGCGAAATCCTGCTCCTGGGAGCCGTGGACGGCGATGCGGTCGTCCAGATTGTTGACGAAGTAGCCCTCCACGCCGTAGAGGATCTTGATCTTCCCCTTGCCCGCGTCCCGGGCCTTGGGGAACGCCTGCACCGTGCCGTGGTCGGTGATGGCGATGGCGGGATGGCCCCACGCCGCCGCCTGCTTCACCACCTTGCCCACGTCGGTGAGGGCGTCCATGGTGCTCATTTGGGTATGGAGGTGCAGCTCCACACGCTTCTCCGGAGCCGTGTCCTGCCGCCCCTGATGCTGGATGCGCTGGATGCTCACCGGCTGGAGCTGCACGTCCTTGCCGTCGAAGGTCAGCGTCAGCTTGCCCTGCACCCGCAGCCACATGCCGTCACTGACGGCGCCGCCCAGCACCCTGGCCTCCTTCTCGTCCATGTATTTCCGCACGGACACGGAGCCGTGCTCATCGGTCATGTCGAAGTTCAGGCACCACTGGCCGGGCCGCCGGGTCTCGTAGCACTCCATGCCGAAGACGCGGCCCTCCACCACGGCCATGCCCATTTTCAGGTTCAGCTCCGCGATGGGGATGACCTTGCCCTTGATCTCCTTGCCGTACAGCAGGTCGCTGCCGCCCTTGCCCGCGGCCTGGGGCGCGGAAAAGCGCAGCTGCACCCGGCGCAGGTCGTACTGCTCCGCCAGCAGATGCTCCAGCGACTTCACCGCCGCGTCCGGCACCGTCTCGCTGCTGACGGCCTGCACCTCGATGGTGCGGGCCTCCCGGTCCAGTACGCCGCCGGTCACATAGGCGTCGTGCAGCAGCAGACGCAGCTGGCGCGGCGCCTGAAAGCTCTCAAATAATGTAAAAAACGGTAACTTCTCCGCCATTTTCTCACCTTACAGCTTGTCTATTTCCTGAAACAGCGCGTCCACCAGCTGCTCCTGCGGCACCTTGCGCAGGATCCTGCCTTTGGCGAACAGCAGCCCCTCGCCGACGCCGCCGGCGATGCCCACGTCCGCGCCGGAGGCCTCCCCGGGGCCGTTGACCACGCACCCCATCACCGCCACGGTGATGGGCTTGGTGCAGCCCTGCAGCCGGCGCTCCACCTCCCGGGCGATGGGGATCATGTCGTATTTTGTCCTGCCGCAGGTGGGGCAGGAAATGAGGTCCGGCCCGCTGCGGCGGATGCCCGCCGCCTGCAGGATGCGCTTGGCGGCCACGATCTCCTCCGCCGGGTCCGCCGTCAGGCTCACCCGCAGGGTGTCGCCCACGCCCATGCACAGAAGGCCGCCGATGCCGATGGCGGATTTCAGCACGCCCATCTCCGGCGTGCCCGCCTCCGTGACCCCCAGATGCAGGGGGTAGTCCGTCTGCTCATGGAGCATCCGGTAGGCCGCCATGTTCACCGGCACACGGGAGCACTTCACGGAGATGCAGATGTCGTCAAACCCGCAGTCGTTCAGCAGGTGCACATGACCCATGGCGCTGTCCACCAGTGCCTGGGCGGTGACGCCGCCGTATCTGGCCAGCAGGTCTTTTTCCAGCGACCCGCCGTTGACGCCGATGCGGATGGGGATGCCCCGCTCCCGGCAGGCGTCGGCCACGGCCCGCACCCGCTCCTTGCTGCCGATGTTGCCGGGGTTGATGCGGATCTTGTCGATGCCGCCCTCGGCGCACAGCAGCGCCAGCTTGTAGTCGAAATGGATATCCGCCACCAGCGGGATGTGGATGCGCGCCTTGATGGCCGGGATGGCCCGGGCCGCCTCCTCCGTGGGGACCGCCACGCGGATGATCTCACACCCCGCCTGCTCCAGCCGCAGGATCTGCTGCACCGTGGCGTCCACGTTCTCCGTGGCGGTATTGCACATGGACTGGATGCTTACCGGCGCACCGCCGCCCACGGCCACGCCGCCCACCATGATCTGTCTGCTCATCGTATCCCCTCTCAGTGTACCAGCTTCCACACGTCGCTGAACGTGATGACCGCCATCAGCGCCAGCAGCAGCACAAGCCCCGCAAAATGGATGTAATTCTCGTATTTGGCCGGGATCTGCTTTTTGAACAGCAGCATGCCGATGGCGTTGATGACCAGGAAGAAGATCTTGCCGCCGTCCAGCGCCGGCAGGGGCAGCAGGTTCATCACCGCCAGATTCACGGCGATCAGCGCCGCCAGATAGGCGATGTTCTCCCCCGCCGCCCGGGTGCTGCCGGACTGCTCGCCCACCTGCGTCATGGTGGAGACGATGCCCACAGGCCCGCTGAGATCCTTCACACCGGCCTCGCCGGTCACCAGCATCTGCAGGCTCAGCCGCACCATGCGCACGAAGTCCACGGCGTTGTTCCATGTGTAGGACAGCTTCCGCCCCAGCGTGGCCTCCTCCGCGCCGAAGTACAGCCCGTAGCTGGTGTAGGACGTGCCGTTCTGGTCGGTGTAGGTCTGCTGCGACATGGGGAAGTCCGTCAGCGTGACCTGCTCCCCGTTCCGCTCCACCACCAGGTCAAAGACGCCGGTCTTGTTGAGGCCCAGCAGCAGCCGGACGTCGCTGTACATGTACACCCGCTCGCCGTCGATGCGCAGCAGGCGGTCGCCGGTCTGCAGGCCCTCGGCGCTCTCCAGCGGGCAGCCGTCGGCAAAGCCGGTGATCACCGGCTCATAGAATGCCTTCGCCCCGGCGTACAGCGCCAGAATGATGAGAAGGCCCGCGATGAAGTTCATGGCCGCACCCGCCGCGAAGATCAGGAGCTTGGCCCAGAAGCCCTGGTTGTTCAGGGCCGCCGGGTCGTCGGAGTCCTCCTCTTCGCCCTCCATGGCGCAGAAGCCGCCCACCGGAAACAGCCGCAGGGAGTACTGCGTCTCCCCCTTCTGCTTTTTCCACAGGGCAGGCCCCATGCCGATGGAAAACTCGTTGACCCGCACGCCGCAGGCCTTGGCCGCCATGAAATGCCCCAGCTCGTGGACGGCGATGAGCACGCCGAACACCAGTATGGCTGCTAAGATATATACCATTGCCGTAACTCCTTTATTGTGCGCCTGCACATCCCAGAACGGCCTGACGTGCCATTCTGTCTGCCTCCAGTATATCCGCAAGGCTCGGCCGATATATCACCGGTACCTTGGAAAGTGCCTGCTCCACCAGCCGCGGGATATCGTTGAACCCGATCTCCTCCTGCAAAAACCGCTGCACCGCCGCCTCGTTGGCGCCGTTCATGATGGCGCAGGCCGTGCCGCCCGCCGACGCGCACTGCCGGGCGATACGCAGGCAGGGAAAGGCCTCCATATCCGGTGCGCTGAACGTCAGAGCGCCGCAGGTCAGCAGATCCAGCGTCCGATCCGGTGTCTCCGCCCGGTAGGGGTAGGTCAGGGCGTACCGGATGGGCAGCTTCATATCCGGCGTACCCAGCTGCGCCAGCATGGCCCCGTCCCGGAACTCCACCAGCGAGTGGACGATGCTCTGACGGTGGATCACCGCCTCCACCTGCTCTACCGGCAGGTCGTACAGCCGCATGGCCTCGATGATCTCCAGCCCCTTGTTCATCAGGGTGGCCGAGTCAATGGTGATCTTGGCGCCCATGGTCCAGTTGGGATGCTTCAGGGCGTCCGCCGCCGTCATGTGCTCCAGCTCGTCAAAGGAGCGTCCGAAAAACGGCCCGCCGGAGCAGGTCAGCAGCAGCCGCCTGATCTCGCCGCGGTCCCGGCAGCCCTGAAGGCACTGGAAAATGGCGCTGTGCTCCGAGTCCACCGGCACGATCTCCGCCCCCGTCTCCCGGGCGGCGGCCATCACCAGCTCGCCGGCACACACCAGTGTCTCTTTATTGGCCAGCGCGATGCGCTTTTTGGCCATGATGGCCGCCAGCGTCGGGGCCAGTCCCACGCTGCCCATCACCGCCGTCACTACCGTGTCCGCCTCCGGCAGCGTGGCGGCGGCGGTCAGGCCCTCCGGCCCCTCCATCACCTCGATGCCGGTGCCACGCAGACGCCCGCGCAGCTCCTTGGCCGCGGCAGGGTCATACAGCACGGCAAGGCGCGGCCTGAACTGCCGCGCCTGCTGCTCCAACAGATCCACCTGCCGGTTGGCGGTCAGTGCCGCCACGGAAAGTCCCAGCTCCTGCGCCACGGACAGCGTCTGCCGTCCGATCGAGCCTGTGGCGCCCAGCAGGGAAATGGTCTTTGTCATAGATGTACCCTCAATACAGCGTCACCGCGTCCACGATCATCCAGATCACCGGCGCGGCGAAGATCACGCTGTCGAACCGGTCCAGCATGCCGCCGTGACCCGGCAGCAGCCGTCCGTAGTCCTTGATGCCGTACTGCCGCTTGATGCAGGAGAAGCTGAGATCGCCCAGCTGGCCCAGCACCGCGCCCACAAGGCCCAGCAGCACGCACCAGCCGATGTGCAGCGGCACCTCCGTGCAAAGGAAGAAGAAAATGCGGAACAGGATCATGCCCGCCATGCCGCCCACGAGGCCGCTGACCGCGCCCTCCCGGGTCTTTTTGGGACTGACCAGCGGGGCCAGCTTCGTCCTGCCGAACATCATGCCGCCGAACAGGGCCATGGCGTCGCTCATGAAGGCCGCCACCAGCGGGATGAGCACCAGGCCCGCCCCATGCTCCAGCATCCGCAGCCGCAGCAGGCAGCTGAGCGCCAGCGGGATGGCGATGCCCGCCGTCAGCACGGCGCACAGCGCCGTGAAGTCCAGCTCCTCCTGCTTGCCGTACTCCAGCACCATGCACAGGAATACCACGATCACCAGCGCCGCCGTCAGCCAGGGCATCAGCCCCTGAATGGGCGTACCTGCAAACGGCTCGCCGCGGAAATAGACGTCCGCCACCACGAATACGGACAGCGCCGCCGCCAGTCCCCACCAGCGCCGGGTCTTTTCCGGCGGCAGCACCGCCGCCAGCAGCTCGTGGCTGCCGATGATGCACAGGCCCATGATGAGGGCCATCGTGGCCCAGTCCGGTGCGAAGCACAGTACGCCCAGCAGCGCGGGGATGCCCACCACAGCCACCAAAATTCTCTGTTTCATGCTGTCTCCTTCTGTCAGGCCTTCACGCCGCCGAACCGGCGATCCCGCCTCTGATAATCCACGATGGCTCTATCCAGCTCCGCCCGGGTGAAGTCCGGCCACAGGGTGTCGCAGAAATAGAATTCGCTGTACGCACACTGCCACAGCAGGAAGTTGCTGAGCCGCAGCTCGCCGCTGGGTCGGATGATCAGCTCCGGGTCGGGGATGCCGGCGGAGTACAGGTACTTGGCGAAGTTCTCCTCCGTCCAGTCCTCCCCCGCCGCGGCGCACTGCTGCGCCTGTCTCTTATACACATCTCCGAGCCCACGAGACGT
>URVR01000048.1 GCA_900551355.1 uncultured Eubacteriales bacterium
GCGGACGGCGACTTCGGCGCGGGCACAGAGGCGGCGCTGAAGCAGTTCCAGACCAAGTACGGCCTCGGCGCGGACGGCATCGCAGGCCGCGGCACCTGGGGCAAGCTGCTGGGACAGTAATTAAAAAGATATCCCATTGCATAGCCATGCAATGGCTATGCAATAGACCACGCCGCAGTATGCCGAGTACGCGTTAAAGGTAAAAATAAAAGTGCCGCATTTTACACTGAAACATGTAAAATGCGGCACTTTTGGTCCGAGTGTCGAGATTCGAACTCGAGGCCTCTTGAACCCCATTCAAGCGCGATACCAAACTTCGCCACACCCGGATATATTGGCTGTCTCAAACAGCCTGTTAATAGTACCACAGTTCTTTCTCTTTTTCAACCCCTAATTTCAAATTTTTTCAAAAAAGTTGCGGTTCTTTTTGTTGACAAAGCACCCGCCGCATGGTAATATATTAATCGCATCTGGCATCAGGGGCGCTTTTGCATACGGAGAGATGGCTGAGTGGTCGAAAGCACCGGTCTTGAAAACCGGCGATGTGAAAGCATCCGTGGGTTCGAATCCCACTCTCTCCGCCAGAAATTTCATATCTGCGGAAGTACCCAAGTGGCCGAAGGGGCTCCCCTGCTAAGGGAGTAGGCCGTCAAAAACGGCGCGAGGGTTCAAATCCCTCCTTCCGCGCCAAAAAGAAAACCACCCGACAGGGTGGTTTTCTTTTTGCCATTTGCCGTTTTCTCAGCATCACTGATATGTCCGGATGATGTTCTCCGCCGCCTCCCGCTTGGAGATGCGCAGATCCATGGCCTGCTTTTCGATGTAGCGGTGCGCCTCCGGCTCCGTCATGCTCAGGCACTCGATCAGCAGCCACTTTGCGCGGTTGACAAGGCGGATCTCCTTGATCTTCTCCTCCACCGTGGCCTGCCGCGCCTGCATCTGCCGCATCCGCTCCCGCGTGGCGCAGAGGATGCGCAGGTTCTGCGCCACCATCTGTCGGTTCGTCGGCTTGGACAGGGTGATGACGCCGTAGCCCACCACCTTGGCGTACACGTCGTTGTACTGGTCGCTTTTCACCAGCAGCAGCACGCCGGCGCCGCTGGTGCCGCAGATGTCGATGGCCAGACGCATCCCGAAATCATCCGGCAGCGGCGTGTTGATGAGCACGATGTCGAACTCCGTGTCCGTCAGCCGCCTGCGGGCCTCACCCACGCTGCGCACCGTGGTCACCGGCCAGTAGTCCGTCATAGGGAGCAGTGGCATGACGTTGTTGATAAAGCTGTCCGACGCGCTGACGATCAGCACGCTGTATGTTTTTTCCTGAAAAACCACAAGCCCCCTCCTTTCTTTGCAAAGGCTGCCGTCCGGCGGCTTACAGCCGCGTGTAGGCGCGGATCACCGACTCGGGGAGGTGCGCCTTTACGAACGCGCTTGTGTCGGCCAGCGTGACGGCCTCCGCCAGGGAGCCGGGGAGCGTCCGCAGGGTCTTCAGCGTTTCGGCGGGCGCGGTGTAGAGATTCAGGTCCGTCGCGGGCGGCAGCACCAGACCGTTTTTGATGCCGTGCAGCCCGGCGTAGATCAGCAGCGCATAGGCCAGATAGGGATTGGCGGTGGAATCGGCCGAGCGCAGCTCCGCCCGGCGGTTTTCACCGACGGCGGCGGGGATGCGGATAAGCTGGGAGCGGTTCTCCTCCGACCAGGTCACATAGCGCGGCGCCTTGTCGTGGCCCAGCCGGCGGTAGGACTCCTCGCAGGGGTCGAGGAACAGGGTGATCTCCGCGGCCTTGTCCAGGATGCCGGCAATGACGGCGGCAGGCATGTCCGCCTGCCCGCTGCCCCTGGCGGAGATGTTGATGTGCATGCCGTTTCCGTCCCAGTCCGGCAGCGGCTTGGGAGAAAAGTTGGCGCACAGGCCGTTCAGCGCCGCCACCGTGCGGACCACGGTGCGGAACGTGACGGCGTTGTCCGCCGCCGTCAGGGGGTCGGAGTAGCGGAAGTCGATCTCATTCTGTCCCGGGCCGCTTTCGTGGTGGGAGCATTCGGGCTGAATGCCCATCTGCTCCAGCATCAGGCAGATCTCCCGGCGGATATGCTCGCCCTTGTCGTCGGGGGCGATGTCCATGTAACCGGCCTCGTCGTGGGGGATGGTGGTGTCTCTGCCGTGCTCGTCCAGCTCAAACAGATAGAATTCCATCTCCGCGCCGAAGGCGAAGCGGTAGCCCGCGTCGGCCGCGTCGGCCACCGCCCGCTTCAGGATGCTGCGGGTGTCCCGCTCGAAGGCGCGGCCGTCGGGGTAGAAAATATCGCAGAACATCCGCACCACCTTGCCCTGCTCGGGCCGCCACGGCAGCTGCACCAGCGTGGACGGATCCGGCCGCAGCAGCAGGTCGGAGCGTGTCTCGCCGCCGAAGCCCTCGATGGCGGAGGCGTCGATGGCGATGCCGTATTCAAAAGCGCGGCGCAGCTCGCTGGGCATAATGGCCACGTTGTGCTGCCTGCCGTAGACGTTGCAGAAGGCCAGGCGGATGAACCTGACGTCCTCCTGCTGTACGAACTCCATGACCTCTTCCCGCGTATACTTCACGGTTCCACCTCTTTCGTTCAATTTGTGACATACAGCTGCCGGTAGGGATCGCTGCTGTTGGGGGTGACGACGGTAAACGGATGGCGCAGAAGCTCCCGGCAGCGCCCGCCGAACAGGCGGCAGAACGTATGCAGGTACGTCTCGATCTCCTGCAGGTCCTCCTCGCCGGCGGGGCGGGCCACCACCTGACCGGGAAACAGGATGTCCCGGCAGTCGGAGCGGAGAAACAGCTTCCCGCCGTGCATACCGGTGCAGGGGAAATTGCTGACGATAGGGCGGCTGCTCTCCGTCAGCCCCAGCACGATGATGATGCCGCCGGCCTGGTACTCGCCCAGAAAGCTGCCGGCCCGGCCGCCGATGACCATAACGGGTAGCCTGTCGCCGTAGGCCTTCATGTGGATCCCGGCGCGGTAGCCGGCGTTGCCCGCGACGTACAGCTCGCCGCCCCGCATGGCATAGCCTGCGGCGTCGCCGATGCTGCCGTGGACGACGATGCGCCCCGCGTTCATGGTGTCGCCCACAGCGTCCTGCGCGTCGCCGCGCACCTCGATGCAGGCGCCGTCCAGATAGGCGCCCAGCGCGTTGCCGGGCGTCCCCGTGATGGTCAGGCGGTCGTGCCCCAGCCCCGCGCCGATGAACCGCTGTCCGAGACAGCCCGTCACCGCAATATCCCCGGAGCTGCTCCGGATGGCTGCGTTCAACTGCCGGTAGTCCATTTGCGATGCATCAATATGGGTCATTATAGCACACCTCCGCATGTTCTGTACATGAAATTATTCACCGGCATGGGAAATTCCCAGTATGGCAAGCTCCCTGTCGGTCATGCCGATGCCTCGGAGCATCAGGCGGTTGCCCTTCAGCGCCTCGATGGAGTTGATGCCCATGCCGCCCATCATCTCCTTGATCTCGCGCTTCCACGCCGTCAGCAGGTTCACCAGCCGGCGGCTCCCGCTCTCGATGTCCAGCCGCCGCACCAGCGCCGGATCCTGCGTGGCGATGCCCCAGCTGCACCGGCCTGTCTGGCAGGTGCGGCAGAGGTGACAGCCCAGGGCCAGCAGCGCCGCCGTGCCGATATAGCAGGCATCCGCCCCCAGCGCCACGGCCTTGACCACGTCCGCCGAGGAACGGATGCTGCCGCTGACCACCAGCGAAACGCGGTTCCGGATGCCCTCGTCCCGCAGGCGCTGATCCATCGCGGCCAGCGCCAGCTCAATGGGGATGCCCACGGTGTCGCGGATGCGGGTGGGCGCCGCGCCCGTCCCGCCGCGGAAGCCGTCGATGGCGATGATGTCCGCGCCGCTCCGGGCGATGCCGCTGGCGATGGCGGCAATGTTGTGTACCGCCGCCACCTTTACGATCACGGGCTTCCGGTATTCCGTGGCCTCCTTCAGGGAGTACACCAGCTGCCGCAGATCCTCGATGGAATAGATGTCGTGGTGCGGGGCGGGGGAGATGGCATCCGCCCCCTCCGGCACCATTCTGGTGCGGGACACGTCCCCCACGATCTTGGCGCCGGGCAGATGACCGCCGATGCCCGGCTTCGCGCCCTGTCCCATCTTGATCTCGATGGCGGCGCCGGCCTCCAGATACTGCTTGTGTACGCCGAACCGGCCGGACGCCACCTGCACGATGGTGTTCTCCCCGTAGGCGTAGAGATCCTCGTGCAGTCCGCCCTCGCCGGTGTTGTAGCAGATGCCAAGCTCCCGGGCCGCCCGCGCCAGACAGACGTGGGCGTTGTAGCTGATGGAGCCGTAGCTCATGGCGGAGAACATCACCGGCATGGACAGCTCGATCTGCGGCGGCAGCCGGCAGTCCAGCCGCCCGCTTTCATCCCGGCGGAGCGTCTCCGGCTTTTTCCCCAGGAACACCCGGGTCTCCATTGGCTCGCGCAGGGGGTCCACCGGCGGGTTCGTCACCTGCGAGGCGTTGATCAGGATCCTGTCCCAGTACACGGGAAGGCGCTTGGGATTGCCCATGGACGACAGCAGGACACCGCCGCTGTCCGCCTGTTTATAGATCTCCTTGACGGTGTCCTCATCCCAGTTGGCGTTCTCCCGGAAGGCGCAGTCGCTTTTCCGGATCTTCAGCGCGTGGGTGGGACAGAAGCACACGCAGCGCTGGCAGTCCACGCATTTGCTGTCGTCGCAGGTCATGCGGCCCGTTCTGCTGTCGAAGACGTGTACGCCGCAGGCACACTGGCTCTCGCAGATACGGCAGCTCGTGCATCTGCCGCTGTCGCGGACCACCTCGAACTGTGGGTAGATGTAGCCGACTCCCATCAGAATTTCCCCTCCTTCACGCGCACGATCACCGGCTCGCCGCCGGCCGGCGCGTAGATGCTCTCCGCGTCCGGCTCCATGGCGCGGATGGCCGCCCCCTCGCTGGCGATGTATACCTTATCGTCCTTTTCTCCCACCACCATGCTCCGGAGCTTCAGCCGGTCGTTCAGCGCCATGAGGCCGCCCTCGAAGCCCAGCACGATGGAGAACGGGCCTGTGATCAGCAGGCTGGAGAACACCTTGCGCAGATACAGCAGCTTCTCCTGCTCCTGAGGGGGCTTCCGGTCGATGGTGGACCAGAACGGCGCCGCGATGACGGCGGCCATCTCCTCCAACGAGAGCTTCTGCCGCCGCAGCAGGTAGTCGGCGATGTAGGTGATGACCTCCGTGTCCGTCTGCAGGGTGCACTTATACCCGAACATCTCCATAAAGCGCCGGTTGGCGTCGTAGGAGGAGATCTCGCCGTTGTGGACGACGGAGTAGTTCAGCAGGGCGAAGGGGTGCGCGCCGCCCCACCAGCCGGGGGTATTGGTGGGGTAGCGGCCGTGAGCCGTCCAGCTGTACGCCTCGTACTCCTCCAGCCGGTAGAAGTACCCCACGTCCTCCGGATAGCCGACGGCCTTGAAAACGCCCATGTTCTTGCCGCTGGAAAACACATATGCGCCCTTCATCCGGGTGTTGATGGCCATGACCGTGCGGGTCACGCACTCCTCCTCATCGATCTGCATGGAGGCCAGCACGCTGCGCAGCGGCGTCACAAAGAAGCGCCAGATCAGCGGCTCGTCGGTGATGGCGGGGGTCGTCCGGATGGGGATGCGCTCCAGATGGACGATCTCCATGGTCTCCCGCAGAAGGGCCTCGCAGTTCTTCCGGGCGGTGCGGTCCTCCAGGAACATGTGCAGGGCGAAGAAGTCCTTGTATTCGGGGTAAATGCCGTAGGCCGCAAAGCCGCCGCCCAGACCGTTGGAGCGGTCGTGCATGGGGCGCATGCTCTCAATGATCTTCTCACCGGTCATCCGCTGCCCGTCCCTTGAAATAACGGCAGAGATCGCGCAGCCCGACGGGATGCGGATCTGGCCCTCCAGTTTGTCCATATCATCAGCTCCCTGTAAAATAAAACAAAACAACGGCGTCGTGCAGGCACAATACCGCTGTGCTTGCAGAACGCCGTTGTTCCGCTCCAGTATACACCGCGATTCTGACGCTTTCAATGCGGCAGATTGCAAAAAAAGCGTTTGCGCACCTTCTGCCATTCTGGCAGATTGTGCAAAAAACGGCATTTTTGTGTTTTTGCAGTTGACATTTGACGGCTTTGGGTGTATATTCGGCGACATTGAGAGACACTGGCGTCTCGGAGGGCAAGCCCTCTGCGGCGCAGGTGTCTCTTTTTTTACTATTTCTGAAAGGAAGTACGACCATGTTGACTGTACCGGAATACTTCGGAAGCCTGGTTTTTGACAGCCGCGTCATGAAGGCCCGCCTGCCTGCAGAGGTATATCGTTCCCTGAAGCAAACCATCCAGAAGGGGGCAAAGCTCGACCCCTCCGTGGCCAACGCTGTCGCCGCGGCCATGAAGGACTGGGCAGTCGAAAACGGCGCCACACACTTCACCCACTGGTTCCAGCCGCTGACCGGCATCACCGCCGAAAAGCACGACAGCTTCATCACCCCCGCCCCGGATGGCCGGGTGCTGATGGAGTTCTCCGGCAAGGAGCTGATCAAGGGCGAGCCGGACGCGTCCTCCTTCCCCTCCGGCGGCCTGCGCGCCACCTTCGAGGCACGGGGCTACACGGCCTGGGACCCCACCAGCTATGCCTTTATCAAGGGCAAGACCCTCTGCATCCCCACGGCCTTCTGCTCCTACGGCGGCGAGGCGCTGGACAAAAAGACGCCGCTGCTGCGGAGCATGGAGGCGCTGAACAAACAGGCGCTGCGCATCCTGAAGCTGTTCGGCCACGACGATGTGAAGCGCGTGACCTCCTCCGTGGGACCGGAGCAGGAGTACTTCCTCATCGACCGGGCCATGTACGACAAGCGCCGCGACCTGATCTATACCGGCCGCACGCTGTTCGGCGCCAAGCCCCCCAAGGGGCAGGAGCTGGACGACCACTACTTCGGCTCCATCAAGCCCCGCGTGGCGGCCTACATGGAGGAGCTGAACCAGGAGCTGTGGAAGCTGGGGATCCTGGCCAAGACGGAGCACAACGAGGTGGCCCCCGCCCAGCATGAGCTGGCGCCCATCTACACCACCACCAATATCGCCACCGACCACAACCAGTTGACCATGGAGATCATGCAGCGTGTGGCCGCCCGGCACGGCCTGGTGTGCCTGCTCCACGAAAAGCCCTTTGCCGGTGTCAACGGCAGCGGCAAGCACAACAACTGGTCCATCTCCACCGACACCGGCATCAACCTGCTGTCCCCCGGCGAGACGCCCTACGAGAACGCGCAGTTCCTGCTGTTCCTGGTAGCGGTCATTCAGGCCGTGGACGACTATCAGGGTCTGCTGCGCGCCGCCGTGGCCACAGCCGGCAACGACCACCGGCTGGGCGCCAACGAGGCGCCTCCCGCCGTGATCTCCGTCTTTCTGGGCGACGAGCTGACCGGCATCCTGGAGGCCATCGAGACGGACGCGGCCTACTGCGGCGTGGAGAAGAAGCGTATGAAGCTGGGCGTCGACGTGCTGCCGCGCTTTGTCCGCGACACCACCGACCGCAACCGCACCTCGCCCTTCGCCTTCACCGGCAACAAGTTTGAGTTCCGCATGCTTGGCTCCAGCAACTCCATCGCCTGCGCCAATATCATGCTGAATACCACGGTGGCCGAGTCCCTGCGCCTGTTCGCGGACGAGCTGGAGGGCGCGGCCGACCTGCCCGCGGCGCTGCACGATCTGATCCAGCGCACCATCAAGGCCCACAAGCGCATCATCTTCAACGGCAACGGCTACGACGATGCGTGGATCAGGGAGGCCACCGAAAAGCGCGGCCTGCTGAACCTGCGGACGACGCCGGACGCCATCCCCATGCTGCTGCAGAAGCAGAACATGGACATGCTGGTGGCCCACGGGGTCTACACGGAGTCCGAGCTGCGCTCCCGCTACGAGATCCAGCTGGAGAACTACTGCAAGACCGTCCGCATCGAGGCGCTGACCATGGTGGACATGGCCAGAAAGGAGATCCTGCCGGCGGTGGAGAGCTACGTCTCCAGCCTTGCCGCCGCTGCCGCCGCCAAAAAGACGGTGGACGCGGAGCTGCCCTGCGGCTATGAGACGAAGAAGCTGCGCCGCCTGTCCTCGCTGGTGGACACCATCGACAGCCGTGTGGACGCGCTGGAGGAAAAGCTGGTCAGGCTGGACACCCTCCAGGACCTGACGGAGGAGGCAGCCTTCATCCGCGATGAGCTGATCCCTGCCATGGGCCAGCTGCGCGCCGCCGCCGACGAGGCCGAGACCCAGACTGCCGCCAGCTGCTGGCCGTTCCCCACCTACGGCGATCTGCTGTTCGGCGTCAAGTAACGCGCATACATGCCGCAAAAATACGGGCAGGCGCCCTCATTCCGGGGCGCCTGCCCGTATTTTCATCTGACATATTGTTCCGCGGTGCGTCCCATTGCCACGGGACGGGGCTGACAGCCATTGGCTTGCGCTTACACGGCGCCGGATGCCTGCCGGGCTGCCCCCTGCTTCCGCCTGACTGCCGCCGCAGTGACTGCCAGCGCCAGAAGGGCAGCCCCCACGGTGATCTTCGGCACATGCAGGAAAAGCAGGGTGGCGGAGAAATCCTGCTGAAGCGCCAGATAGCTTCTGAAGTAGGACGGATAGCTGGTGGCGGCATAGGCCAGTGTGGGCGGCAGAGCCACGAGCCAGTGGACGAGCTCCTCGGCCAGAGAGACCAGCCACAGGACAGCCATGACCCGAAAATAGGGCCGGGACAGCAGATACCGCCGTCCGCTCCACCGCACCGCCGCGGCCCGCAGCAGGCCGTAGACCGGCGGGAGCAGCAACAGCAGCATATCCCAGCAGAGTATATCCGTCAGATAGTACACCACGCTGCTGCCGTTTTTATAGTCCGCCATCAGCGCCGTGGCCAGAAGGAAAGCCGGATGGAAGTACAGAAGGAGAAAGTACACCAGCAGTATGGCGCACGGCAGCAGCATGACCAGCCGCCGGCGGAGGTCGTCGCCGGTACACCGGCTCCAGCCGATCCACACCGCCGCGGCGCTGCCCGCCAGCGCCAGCCACGCCCAGTAGTATAAATGGGATAATATGGCCGCCAGCAGAAACAGGACTGCGGCGGAGAAGCCGATGCGCCAGCGCAGCTCCCCCCGGCGGGCCAGATATTGCGCAACCTGCCCGCCGCCGCTGCTGTTTCTCACAGTCTCGCCGGCCAGAATGTCGTCGGCGGTGACGCCGTACAGCTCTGCCAGGGCGGGGAGAATGGTGATGTCCGGAAAGCCGCCGCCGCTTTCCCATTTGCTGATGGTTTTGTTGGAAACGCCCAGCCGGTCGGCGGCGTCCTGCTGGGTCATGCCTGCGTTTTTGCGGAGGGACGCCAGATAGGCGCCGGTTTTTGCGGTGTCCATGCGGTCACGCTCCTTTCTGTGTGGTCACAGTATGCCGTAAGGGGGGAGGGAACGTCTATCCCGGCATTGGGGAAAAGAGTCTGCGGAGCGTAGAATCGGAAAATAATGCCTGCCTATTGCATAAAAAGGCGGCGGGGCATACCCGCCGCCCTGTCATACAGCGGCGATCACTTTTCCGCGCCTGCCGGCTGCCGCAGCTCCTTGGGCAGCCATACCCTCCGCCACAGGCAGAACAGGAACAGCAGTCCCCGGAAGCACAGCTCCACGCACATGGCGATCCATGCGCCACGCAGACCCAATCGGGATGTGAGCAGCAGCGTCAGCGTGATCCGCACGCCCCACATACTGGTGAAGTTCAGTACGGAGCTGAGCAGAGAGCTGCCCGCCCCCTGGAACACACCGGCGCACACGATGGCCGCACCGAACAGCGGCTCGGCAAACACCACGATCCGCAGCACCTCCGTGCCCAGCGCCACCACCTCCGCGTCGGGGCTGAGGATGCCGATGATCCACGGCGCCAGAAAGTACATGGCCGCCGACATCACCGCCATAATGGACACCCCCAGCAGTACGGTCACCCAGCCCAGCCGCGTCACCAGATCCCGCCGCTTGGCGCCTACGCTCTGCCCGATCAGCGTCACCGCCGCGCTTTGTACACCGTAGCCCGGCATATAGCACAGAGCCTCCGCCGTGACGGCGAAGGAGTTGGCGGCGATGGACACCGTACCCAGCGGGGCGATGATGCCGGTGGTGACGATCTGACCGCCGGACATGACCGCCTGCTCAATGGCCACGGGGATGCCCAGCCGCACCGCACGCTTCAGCTGCTCCGGCACGAAGTGGAGCTTCTCATCCCGCCGCAGACCCAGCATGGGGGAGCGCAGCAGGCACACGCACATGATGACCGCCACCACCACCTCCGCCAGCGCTGTACCCAGCGCAGCGCCGGCAACGCCTAAATTGGCGCCCGGCAATGTGATCGCACCGATCTGACGGGAGGGGAAGATCAGCAGCAGGTTGAATACCACGTCCAGCCCGCACATCAGCACCAGCAGGGCGCTGGGCGTCCGCATATTACCGCTGGCCTGCAGCCTGTCTCTTATACACATCTGACGCTGCCGACGATCGCATAAGTGTAG
>URVR01000049.1 GCA_900551355.1 uncultured Eubacteriales bacterium
GCCGCCGTGATGCCGGCGGCGGAGAGGGTCAGCAGACCGGAGCGGGATGCGCCGTGGGGCCGGGTCAGGGGATAGAACAGGTAGGGGGAGTCGTAGTTCTGGCAGAACACGCTGCTCAGGCCGGGCAGTGCGTCGGTGATATAGGGACGCTCGTCCACCTGATAGGTGCGGGTGGAGCCCATGTCCACCTCCTGCACCAGATAGAAGTCCGCCGCCTGCTCCTGCAGGAAGGAGCCGATCTCCGTGAGGTTCTCCGTCAGGCGCGCCTCGCTCCAGGCCCGGGACTCGGTGCCGCCGTCCATGAAGAAGCCGTAATCGTCCTCGTAGGCGCCGAAGCCGATGTTGTAGGACACGGCGGTGTAGGGCGTACCGGTGGTGACGGCGGGAGAGGCCGCGTCGGCGTTCACAGGCGTCAGGGCCATGTCGCCGATGCGGTGGTAGTCGATGAACACATAGGCCACATAGCCCACGGCCAGCAGCACCAGCGCCAGCACGATGCACAGCACGGTCTTGATCCATTTTTTCACATTTATGTGCCTCCTTTGGTTTACATTTTCCGCTTTGTATAGTATAATGGCTTCCATCGCGTTTGAAAAGAGGGAAACTGTTTGAAAAAGATCGTGATACGCTTCAACGCGCCGGTGATCCTGACGTTCGCGCTGCTGAGCCTGCTGGCTCTGCTGCTGGGGAACTGGACGGACGGCGCTGCTACATATCAGTATTTCTCCGTGTACCGCTCGTCCCTGTCCGACCCGCTGACGTATGTGCGGTTCTTCGGCCATGTGCTGGGCCATGCGGACTATGAGCACTACATGGGCAATATGCTGCTGATGCTGCTGGTGGGGCCGGGGCTGGAGGAGAAGTACGGCAGCGGCACCATGGTATGGACCATCGCCGTCACCGCGCTGGTCACGGGACTGGTGCATTTCGTGTTCTTCCCCGGCTCGGTGCTGCTGGGGGCCAGCGGCGTGGTGTTCATGATGATCGTGCTGTCCTCTTTCACCGCCATGCGCCGGGGGGAGATCCCTATCACGCTGATCCTGGTGGTCATCTTCTATCTGGGCGGCGAGATTATGGACGGTCTTTTCAAGCAGGATAACATCTCCCAGATCACCCACATCGTGGGCGGTCTGTGCGGACTGGTGTTCGGCTTCACCATCCGCCGCGGCAGGAGGTGAGCGGTATGCGCATCGCTATTGCGGTCACGGCGGCACTGCTGGTGCTGGACCGTGTGCTGAAGGGACTGGCCCGCCGGGAGAAGCTGCATTTCAGCGGGAAGCTGCTGCGGCTGACCCATCTGGAGAACCCGGGGTTCTTTATGGGCGCGGGCAGCCGTTACCGGGCCGTTCTGCGGTGGGTGCCGCTGCTGATCTGGATCGCGGCGGCCATACTGCTGCTGCCCCATGTGGAGCGGCGGCTGAGTCCGGCACGGCTGGGCATCCTGCTGGTGCTCTCCGGCGGACTGAGCAACCAGTATGACCGGATGCGCCGGGGCAGCGTGACGGACTATGTGCAGCTGCCCTGCACCGGGAAGAAGCTGGGGCGGCTGGTGTGGAACATCGCGGACTTCATGCTGCTGGGCGGCGTGGTGCTGTCCGTCATCGGACTTGTCCGGGAGCTGATAAGAGGATAAACAGGCAGAGGGCCGCGCATGAGCGCGGCCCTTTTTTCTGCCGGACAGTCACTTTTCCTTGTAATACAGGCGGCAGTGGCAGTAGCCCTCGTAGTCGGGGTCTGCGATCTGCTCCTTGAACTCCCTGCACATGCAGCGGTTCTCCTCCGTGCGGGCCAGACGGCAGGGACAGTAGCCGCCGGTGCGGCGCAGCCCCTCGCGGATGGTGCGGACGATCTCCGCGTCCTCGTTGAGACGTACCTTCATGTCGGTGCTCCTTTGTGTTTCTTTATGAGGGAAGTATAACCGGTTTTGCCGGCATTTGCAACCGGAGACGCAAAAAAGGACAGGGAACGCAATCGCGTTCCCTGTCCTGCCGGGGTAGGGATCTGGGGTTCGGATCACAGGTGGGAGGGCCTGTATCAGAACGCACGGCGCTGTGTGAGCAGCCGCACGAAAGCCACAACGGCCAGAACGGCGATGGCGGCAGCCGCGCCCATGCTCACGAAGGAGAGCATCATGCCAACGGCATTGGGCAGAAGGAAGGCCGCCACAGCGGACACCAGACAAAGAACGACCAGACCGACGATCAGCTTCATGTTTCCCATATTTTGTGTTCTCCTTTCTTACAGCGGATAGATGATGTACTTTTTCTTCTTGCCTATACCATACCAGAGAAAGCGGTACGCATCCTTACAGGAAAAAGACAAAGCGGTGGTAAGTTGGATACAAAATGGTTACATCCGGGTCATTTCGGTGACAATGCACAGGGGGTACGGGTGATTTTTTCTTGTGTTTTGCGGGAATATTTGCTATAATGCAGAGGACTATCGCAGCGGGGCGTATTTTCTGCGCATACGCGCCGCATTTTACCGGGAGGAACCGATCTTGCAATATCTGACGAATTTATGGGACGCGCTGGATTTCGGCTCGCTGGAGAGCATCCTGCTGCGACTGGCCTCCGTGTTCCTGTGCCTGACCATCCATGAGACGTGCCACGGTCTGGCGGCCTACGCCCTGGGCGATCCCACGGCCAAGCGTGCCCACAGGCTGAGCCTCAACCCCCTGCGGCATATCGACTGGATCGGCTTTTTCATGATGATCGTGGCGGGCTTCGGCTGGGCCAAGCCGGTGCCGGTGAACCCCAACTACTTCAAAAAGCCCAAGGAGGGCATGGCCATCACGGCGCTGGCCGGGCCGGTGTCCAACTTCCTGCTGGCGCTGCTTCTGCTGCTGGCGGCCCGGCTGGTCTATGTCCGGGCCATGGTGACGGGCACGCTGCCGGAGACGCTGTTCTCGTTCCTGGTGAACACCGCGTCGCTGTCGGTGGGCCTGGGGCTTTTCAATCTGGTGCCGGTGCCGCCGCTGGACGGCTCCAAGGTGGTGGCGGTGCTGCTGCCGGACAGGGCCTACAACTGGCTGATGCGCTATGAGCAGCTGGGCATGGTGGTGCTGGTGGTCATCATCTCCGTGGGTATCGGCAGCAACGCGCTGGACGCCGCCATCCGTTGGGTATTCGAGCTATTCTGCCGCATCGTCGGCTTCTGAGGAGTAAACGCCGTTGGACAATCCGATCTTCAAGCTGGAAAAGGTGGTGCAGACCAAGGGCAGCGAGCCGCTGGAGGATTTCGAGGGGCCGCTGGACCTTATCCTGTTCCTGCTGAGCAAAAATAAGATAGAGATACAGGACATCCCCATCGCTCTGATCCTGGAGCAGTATCTGGATTATCTGGAAAAGCGCAAGCAGATGGATCTGGAGGTGGCAAGCGAGTTCATCACCATGGCCGCCCACCTGATGTACATCAAGACCCGGATGCTGCTGAGTCTGGAGGACGAGGAGGCCCAGAGCGAGATGGACGCCCTCATCCAGTCCCTGGAGGAGCGGAAGCGGGGCGACGCCTATGCCAAGGTGCGCTACATCACCGAGCGGCTCGGCCCCATGGGGGAGTTCGGACGCAATGTGCTGACCCGCCCGCCGGAGCCGATGGAGCGGGGGAAGATCTACGAGTACGAGCAGGAGCCGGCGGATCTGATCCTCGCCATGCAGGAGGTCACAGACCGCCGGGGACAGGTGGAGGAGACGCCGCCGCTGAAGGCCTTTGACGAGATCGTCAAGCGGGAGCCGTACCCGGTGGAGACAAAGGCGCAGGAGATCATCCGCCGCCTGAAGCGGAGCGGCATCACCCGCTTTCTGCTGCTGTTCCGGGGCAGCAGGAGCCGCAGCGAGCTGGTAGCCACCTTCATGGCGGTGCTGGAGCTGTGCCGGAACAATCTCATCCGTTTGGCGGGCTCTGCCAGCGACTGCACCGTCACCTGCGAGGGCGACGTACCGGAAGAAATGATGTAAGGGGAAAACCATGGATACACGGGAAATGAAGGAGATCGAGGCCGCGGTGGAGGGCATCCTCTTTGCCTCCGGTGAGCCGGTGGGCATCGACCGCGTCTGCGTGGCGCTGGATCTGGACAAGTCCACGGCAGAGCTGGTGCTCCAGCGGCTGCAGGACTATTACAGCTATGAGCGGCGGGGCATCCGCCTTCTGAAGATGGAGGACAGCTACCAGCTGTGCTCCGCACCGGAGTACGGCGACCAGATCCGCAAGGCCTTTGAGATCCGCAAGCCCGCCAAGCTGAGCCAGCCGGCGCTGGAGGTGCTGACCATCATCGCCTACTACCAGCCCACCACAAGGGCCTATGTGGATCAGATCCGGGGCGTGGACAGCTCCTACACCGTGGGACTGCTGCTGGACCGGCACCTCATCGAGGAGTGCGGGCGGCTGCAGGTGCCGGGACGACCCCGGCTGTACCGGACGACCCAGGCGTTTCTGCGGGCGTTCCATCTGGACTCGCTGGAGGATCTGCCCCAGCTGCCGGGCATGGAGGCGGACGGACAGATGCGTCTGGACGACGAGGGGAACCTCCCGGCGGAGACGGAAGAATAAAGGAAAGGGGTGACCCGTTTGGCCGCGCTGTGGATATTGGGCATACTGGCAGTACTGATACTTCTGCTGCTCCTGCTGCGCGTGGGCGTACATGTCCGCTTCGGCGATGAGCTGTACGTCACGGCCATGGCGGGCCCCGTCCGGCTGCAGCTGGTACCCAAGCCGGAGAAGAAGGAGCCGGAAAAGCCCAAAAAGGAGAAGCCGCCCAGGGAGAAAAAGGAAAAGCCGGCGGAGGAGAAGCAGAAGAAGCTGGAGCTGACGCCCGGCGACATCCGCAGCGCGCTGCCGGCGGTGTGGGAGTCCCTGAAGCGGGGACTGCGGAAAACGCGGCAGCGGCTGCGCATCGACCCCATGCGGCTGTCGGTGTGCTTCGGCGGCGACGACCCCGCGCAGACGGCGGAAACCTACGGCTGGGCCAACGCGGCCATGTGGACGGTGATGCCGGAGCTGGAGAAGCTGACCAACATGCCGGATCCCCACGTTCATCTGGAGACGGACTTCAACGCCCCGGATACCCGCGTCAGCGGCGAGGTGGGGCTGAGCTTCCGCATCGGCGATCTGCTGGCCATCGGCTTCGCCTTTGCCGGGCCGGCGCTGCGGTGGTTCATGGCCTTCCGGAAGGAAAAGGCCGCCCGGGAAAAGGCGGCCACCAAGGAGAAAAAGGCCCCGCAGGACACGAAAGACCAGGCGTCCGCCAGTGCGGACGCGACCACATAACGAATCAGAAAAGGAGCGTACAGCATGGAAATGAACGAGAAGAAGAACTCCATCAGCGCAATGATGGAAGCCTCTATGGGCAAGATCCGTGAGATGGTGGACTCCAACACCGTGGTGGGCGAGCCCATTACCACGGCGGACGGCGTGACCCTGATCCCCGTGTCCCGCCTGAGCTTCGGCTTCGGCTGCGGCGGCGGCGACTACGGCAAGCAGCCCGACAAGCTGGGAGCCGGCGCGGCTGCCGGCGTCCGGGTGGAGCCTATGGCTTTTCTGGTGGTCAAGGACGGCGTGACCCGCATGCTGCCCGTGGGCACCCCCGCCATCACCACCGTGGACCGCATTGTGGAGATGGTGCCGCAGGTCATGGACCGCGTGGAGGGCTTCATCGACAAGAAGCGGGAAAAGGCGGATTTCTAAGACAAAATACTTTCGCACGGGGCTGAATATACTGGGGTGATCCTAACGAAGCAAGGGTGATCCTATGTGGGCCAGAAGATTGCGGGCGCTGCTGCGGCTATGCCTGCTCCTGTGTATCGTACCGGCTGTGGCGGAGGCTGTGGAGGTCTCCGCCACGGCTGCTGTCCTGCTGGACGCGGACACGGGGCAGCTGCTCTACGAAAAGAATGGCGATGAGCAGATGCTCATTGCCAGCACCACCAAGATCATGACGGCGCTGGTGGCGCTGGAGCAGGCAGAGCCGGACGACACCGTTACCGTGACGCGGGAGCACATGACCGAGGGCTCGTCCATGTACCTGAAGCCCGGCGAAACGGTGCGGGTGGAGGAGCTGCTGTACGGCCTGCTGCTGTGCTCCGGCAACGACGCGGCGCTGGCCCTGACGGAGTGCGCCGGAGGGCTGGAGCCGTTCGTAGCACTGATGAATGAAAAGGCGGCGGCACTGGGCATGACCCATACCAGCTTCGCCAATCCCAACGGACTGGACGCCGAGGGGCACTATTCCACGGCCCGGGATATGGCGGTGCTGGCCGCGGCGGCCATGGAGGAGCCGACGTTCCGGCGCATCTGCTCCAGCCGCGCCGTTACCATCGGCCAGCGCACCATGGAGAACCACAACCGCCTGCTGCGGCAGGTGGAGGGCTGCGTCGGCCTGAAAACCGGCTATACCAAGGCAGCGGGCCGCACACTGGTGTCCTGCACCGAGCGGGACGGCTGCCGTCTCATCGCAGTGACGCTGCGGGACGGCGACGACTGGGCCGACCACGCGGCGCTGTATGAATACGGCTTCCGGCTGACGGCGCCCCGCAGCGCCGCGCAGACGGTGCTGCTGCGCCTGCACCGGCCCGTGGCGGCGGTGTGGAGCGCATTTGCCTGGCAGGAGAGGGGAGACACATGACGGAACGGCTGCAAAAGTTGATAGCGTCCGCCGGCCTGTGCTCCCGGCGGACGGCGGAGGAATGGATCGCGGCGGGCCGCGTCCGGGTCAACGGTGCGCTTGCCTCCGTCGGTGACCGGGCCGATCCGGAGACGGATACCGTCACGGTGGACGGTATTCCGCTGCCGGAAACGGCGGCGCCGGTGTATCTGATGCTCAACAAGCCCAGGGGCTATGTGACCACCCTGTCCGATGAATACGGACGGCGGACGGCGGCGGAGCTGGTGGCAGGCTGCGGCGCGCGGGTGTACCCCGTGGGGCGGCTGGACCGGGATTCCGAGGGGCTGCTGCTGTTCACCAACGACGGCGATCTGGCCCAGCGGCTGCTGCACCCGCGGCACGAGGTGGACAAGGTCTATCTGGTGACGGTGCGGGGCGACATCCGGGGCGCGGCGGAGCGGCTCATGGCCATCACGGAGCTGGACGGCGAGCCGATCGCGCCGGCGCAGGCGGAGGAGGTCAGCCGTCATGAGGGACAGGCCCTGCTGCGGGTGACCATCCATCAGGGCAAGAACCGGCAGGTGCGCCGGATGTGCGCCAGGATCGGCCTGCATGTGGCGCGGCTGCAGCGGATACAGGAGGATACCTTGCTGCTGGGCGACCTTCCGCCCGGCAAGTGGAGATACTTGACAGACAGGGAATTGCAAGCGATAAAAGGAGGCGATGTTCGTGAATAAGAGCGTTTTGCAGACCATCCGCAGCGGGATGGACACGTTTTCCAAGGGACAGAAGCGTATCGCCAATTACATTCTGGAAAACTACGACAAGGCGGCGTTCATGACCGCCAACAAGCTGGGCCAGACGGCGCAGGTCAGCGAATCCACGGTGGTGCGGTTCGCGGCGGAGCTGGGCTACAACGGCTATCCCGATATGCAGAAGGCGCTGCAGGAGCTGATCCGGGGCAAGCTCACGTCCATCCAGCGCATCCAGGTGTCCAGCGATCAGATGAGCGGATCGGACATCCTGGGCAGTGTGATGCAGCGGGATATGAACAGCATCCACGATATCATCGAGGATCTGGACCGCGAGGAATTTGAAAAAGTGGTGGACAAGCTGCTCCACGCCAAGCATATCTATATTCTGGGCGTGCGGTCGTCCTCGTTCCTGGCGGGTTACCTCAATTTCTACATGCATCTCATCTTTGAGAACGTCACGCTGGTGCAGAGCAGCGCCGCCGGCGAGATCTACGAGCAGCTGGTACACATCGGGCCGGGAGACGTGCTGCTGAGCATCTGCTTCCCCCGGTACTCCAAAATGGCCATCCACGCGGTGCAGTTTGCCTGCTCCCGCAAGGCGGATGTTATCGCCATTACCGACAGTCCCATGTCGCCCATGTACCAGATGGCCACACTGTCGCTGCTGGCGCCCAGCGACATGATCTCCTTTGTGGACTCCATGGCGGCGCCGCTGAGTCTTTTGAACGCGCTGATCCTGGCTGTGGGCCGGCAGCGGCGGGAGGAGCTGTCCGCCGCGCTGGCGGACATGGAGCAGGTCTGGTCGAAGTACAGTATCTTCGGGAAAGAGGACGATGATTGAGATCGTGGTGATCGGCGGCGGCGCCGCCGGTATGATGGCGGCCATCACCGCCGCCCGGCAGGGCGCGCAGGTGACGCTGCTGGAGCCCAACGAGCGGCTGGGCAAGAAACTGAATATCACCGGCAAGGGCCGCTGCAACGTGACCAACGACTGCGATCAGGAGACGCTGATGGCCAACATCCCCGGCAACGGGCGGTTTCTGTACAGCGCCCTGACCCGGTTCACGCCCCAGGACGCCATGGCGTTTTTCGAGGCGCTGGGCGTGCCGCTGAAGGTGGAGCGGGGAAACCGTGTGTTCCCCGTGTCCGACAGGTCCTTCGACATCTCCGGCGCGCTGGAGCGGGAGCTGCGGCGGCTGAAGGTCCGCATCCTGCGGGAGCGGGCGGCGGAGATCACCGTGGAGGATGGCCGCGTCACCGGCGTGCGGAGCGACAGGCAGCACCATCCGGCGGACGCCGTGGTGCTGGCTACCGGCGGCGTGTCCTATCCCGGCACCGGCTCCACCGGCGACGGCTACGCCATGGCGGCGGCGCTGGGCCACACCATCGTGCCGCCCCGGGGCTCGCTGGTACCGCTGGAGAGCGATGATGCCGACTGCGCCGCCATGCAGGGACTGAGCCTGCGGAATGTGGAGGCCACGGTGCTCAACGGGAAGAACAAGCCGGTGTTCCGGGAATTCGGCGAGATGCTGTTCACCCACTTCGGCGTGTCGGGGCCGCTGGTGCTGTCCGCCAGCGCCCACCTGCGCCGCTGGGACAAGGAGGAGTACCGCCTGTCCATCGACCTGAAGCCGGCGCTGGATGAGCAGAAGCTGGACAGCCGCATCCTGCGGGATGTCGGAGAGAACCCCAACCGGGACATGGCCAATATCCTGGCGGGACTGGTGCACCGGAGCATGGTGCCGGTGCTGCTGCGCCGCCTGGCGCTGCCGGAAGGGGAGAAGGCCAACAGCCTGACAAAGGAGCAGCGCCGCGCACTGGTGCAGGAGCTGAAGCACTTTACGGTGACGCTCACCGGCCCTCGTCCCGTGGCGGAAGCCATCGTCACCGCCGGCGGCGTGAAGGTGGGCGAGGTGGTGCCCGGCACCATGGCCTCCAAGCTGGCGGAGGGGCTGTACTTCGCCGGCGAAATACTGGACGTGGACGCCTATACAGGAGGGTTCAACCTGCAGATCGCGTGGGCGACCGGATATCTGGCGGGGCTTTCCGCCGCAGAGAAATGAGGATGGAGCATATGAACGAGAGAAAATACGCCGTGGCCATCGACGGGCCCTCCGGCGCGGGCAAGAGCACGCTGGCCAGGGCGGCGGCGGAGCGGCTGGGTATCCTGTATGTGGACACCGGCGCCATCTACCGCACCATCGGCCTGTATGTGCAGCGCCGAGGCATCGACCCCAAGGACACGGCGGCGGTGCTGGCCGCGCTGCCGGAGGTGCATATCGGCATGGAGCACGACGGCAACGGCGCGCAGCGCATGCTCCTGAACGGGGAGGACGTATCGGCGGATATCCGCCTGCCGGAGATCTCCATGTACGCCTCCGCCGTATCCGCCATTCAGGGCGTGCGGGATTTCCTCATGGAGATGCAGCGCTCCCTGGCGCGGGAGCACAGCGTCATCATGGACGGGCGGGACATCGGCACGGTGGTGCTGCCCGACGCGGACGTGAAGATCTTCCTCTACGCCGATGTGGAGGTGCGGGCGAAGCGCCGGGAGCTGGAGCTGCAGCAGCGGGGCACGCCCAAGCCCTATAACGAGGTGCTGCGGGAGATGGAGGAGCGGGACTACAACGACACCCACCGCGCCGCCGCACCGCTGCGGGCGGCGGACGACGCCATCATGGTGGACACCAGTTCCATGGATTTCAACGCCAGCCTTGACCTGCTGCTGGACGTGATACGGGGGAGTGTATCGAATTGAGGAACAAGTTCTATGCCAGAGCGTGGAGCATCCTGCGTCCGCTGGTGCTGTTTTTCCGGCCGGTGGAGCTGCGGGGCACGGAGAATCTGGAGGACGGGGCCGCCATCCTGTGTGCCAACCACTCCAGCGCGTGGGACCCCATCCTGCTGGTGCTGGCCATGCCGCAGAACTTCAACGTGCGGATCATGGCGAAAAAGCAGCTGTTTTCCATACCCGTGGTGGGGTGGTTCCTGCGGAATATCGGCGTGTTCCCCGTGGACCGGGGCAACAGCGACATCAACGCGGTCAAGACTGCCACTGTCTCTTATACACATCTGACGCTGCCGACGATCGCATAAGTGTAGAT
>URVR01000050.1 GCA_900551355.1 uncultured Eubacteriales bacterium
CGAGATTCCTCTACGTCTCGTGGGCTCGGAGATGTGTATAAGAGACAGGTATGGACAGCTCCATGTCCTCGTCCATGGCCAGTATGGGCGGCATGAGCGGCATGAGCAGCTCCTCCGCATCCGGCCTGAGCCAGCTCACCGGCGAGGACAGTGGGGACGAGGATACCTCCTTCAAGCTGGGGGAGGTGGCCGAGGTCAAGGAGACGGTGTCCCTCAACAGCATCCAGCGCGACCAGCAGCGGCGGTGCATCACCGTGTCGGCGGCGGTGGCGGACGGCTACAATGTGACCAAGGTCACGACGGCGGTGCAGAAGGCGCTGGGGTCTGTCACACTGCCGGAGGGCGTCACCGTGGAGTTCGACGGCGAGAACGAGCAGATCATGAACGCCATACAGCAGCTTCTGCTGATGCTGCTGCTGGGCGTGGTGCTGGTGTACCTCATCATGGTGGCCCAGTTCCAGTCCCTGAAGGCGCCGTTTATCGTGATGTTCACCATCCCGCTGGCCTTCACCGGCGGCTTCCTGGCGCTGCTGATCTCCGGCATCGAGGTGTCGGTCATCAGCCTGATCGGCTTCGTGATGCTGGTGGGCATCATCGTCAACAACGGCATCGTGCTGGTGGACTACATCAACCAGCAGCGTCTGGCGGGTATGGGCCTGCGGGAGGCCATCATCGACGCCGGTGTCACCCGCCTGCGGCCCATCCTGATGACCAGCCTCACCACCATCCTGGGCCTGATCGTCACGGCGCTGGCGAAAAACGCCGGTACGGCCCTGATCCAGCCCATTGCTCTGGTGTGCATCGGCGGCTTGCTCTACGCCACGCTGATGACGCTGTTCGTGGTGCCGTGTATGTACGAGATCCTCAGCAAAAAGGAGCTGCGGCAGGTCAGCGAGGACGAGCTGAAGCTGCTGGATATGTGATCTTACAGGGAGGGGAACGTTTCCCCTCCCTGCTCCGTCCTATAGGGTAAAAGGAGGGCGAGAGCATGAAACGAGTCTTTATGTGCCTGCTGGCGCTGTGCTGCGCCGCGCTGCTGGGCGCCTGCGAATGGTCGGCTGTCCCGCTGGAGGGAGACAAGCCGCCGGTCGGCTCCCCGCCGGAGCCGCAGGAGATCACCGGCCAGCTGGCGGAGTATACCGCCGGCCATGTGGACATGGCGCTGACCATCCCCGACGGCTGGGCCTGGGAGACGGTGGAGGAGGACGGTCAGGCCGGGCTTCGGTTCCGGAAAACGGACGACGGAACCGTCAGCTTCCGACTGACCTGTTGGCTGGATGGCTACGGCATCTGCGGCACAGGCGTTACCTCCACGGAGCTGACTCTCTCCGGCGGCCAGAGGGTGTGGCAGTACACCGAGGCCGCGGAGGACAACGTCTGGGTCAATATCGCGTTTCAGGGCGTACCGGGCAGCTATGTGTGTATGCCCGATGACAATGGCGTGATGGGCAGCGCCGCGTGGGACGCCTGCCGGGACACGGTGCTGGCCATTCTGGGCACGGCACAGATCGGGCGGGGCATCCTAACGGAGCAGGAGGCTGTTGAGCTGGCAAAGACGCAGTACGACGGCGACTACGATACGGCGTGGGGGCGGTACGATGTGACCACCGGCTGCTGGGCGGTGACGTTTTCCCAGAGCACCCTGGGCGGCGGCAACGCCGTGATCCGTTACGTCCGCAGTGACGGCAAGGTTTCCGACGAGGCGGTATGGATGTGCATCGAGGGGCCGATGGAGGATACCGTTCCCGCCAACTGATGGTTGCAAAACCGGAAAAGTATGCTATAATAGCCGCATAGAGCGAGGTGAAGATGATGAAAAAGCTGTTCTGCCTGCTGACGCTGCTGTGCTGCCTGATCATGAATGTGTCCGTCGCCTGCGCCAGCCCCCTTACCGGTGATACCAGCAACATGGGTCTGTGGATCGCCATGGTGGTGGTGGCTGTGGTGCTTCTGGTGGTGCTGGTCATCATGGGCGTCAAGAAAAAGAAGAAATAAATGATACACAAAAAGGACTCCCGCAGCATAAAGCTGCGGGAGTCCTTTTTGTGCGTCGCACCGCCGGGCGCAAAGCAAAACGGGCATCCTTTCGGATACCCGTTGAGTTTGGTCATCAGCCAATGTTGTTCAGCTTCAGCGTCAGCGCGCTCTTCTTGTGAGCCGCGTTGTTCTTGTGCAGCAGACCCTTGGCAGCAGCCTTGTCGATCGCCTTGACTGCGACTTTGTAAGTGCCCTCGGCCTCGGTGCGATTGCCTTCAACGGCAGCAGCCTCGAACTTCTTGATAGCAGTCTTCAGTGCGGACTTATTGGCTTTGTTGCGAGCATTTCTCGCCTCTGCCACCAGAACACGCTTCTTAGCAGACTTGATATTCGGCAAACCAAACACCTCCCCGACATCAGATTTTCCGCGCGGAAAAGATAACTTCCACGCAGGATGATATTTTAGCATCATTGCTCGGAAAATGCAAGACTTTTTTGCAATTTTGACTCAGGTTTTCGCATAAATCTATTTCGGGCGGTCATGCTATCCATAAGCCACAATATTTTGTGTTCAGAAGGGAGCGTTCGCCACAAAAATGACCGTACCTCGTACCGATCTGGCGCTGGAGGCCGCCGACGATCTGGCCGCCCGCACCAAAAATTTTTCTCCGCCGGAGGGCATCCGGCGGCTGGAGAGCCTGCAGGAGGGCTACGCCGTCACCGACATCCGCATCACCGGGGATGCCGGGGCGCAGGCGCTGGGCAAGCCGCTGGGGCGCTATATCACCGTGGATCTCCGCCCCTATTTCGACCGGCAGCGCACCTTTTTCCACCGGGCGGTCTGGTGCATTGCCTACCAGCTGCGCTCGCTGCTGCCTGACGCCGGGCCGCGCTCCCAGATCCTGGTGGCGGGGCTGGGCAACCGCGCCATGACGCCGGACGCCGTGGGTCCTATCGCCGTGGAAAACCTGCTGGTGACGCGGCACATGGTGCGTTCGCTGCCCCGGCAGTTCCGGAGCTTTACCCCCGTCTCCGCCCTGTGCACCGGTGTGCTGGCCCGGACGGGACTGGAGACGCTGGAGCTGATCCGGGGCGCGGCGGCCCACATCCGCCCCACCGCCGTCATCGTCGTCGACGCACTGGCCGCCCGGAGCCGGGACCGGCTGTGCGCCACGGTGCAGCTCAGCGACACGGGGCTGACCCCCGGCTCCGGCGTGGGCAACCACCGCCGGGCGGTGGACCGGGCCGCCCTGGGGGTGCCGGTCATCGCCGTGGGCGTGCCCACGGTCATCGACGGAGCCACCCTGTGCGCCGACCTGCTGGCGGAGGCGGGCAGCCCGCAGCAGGCTCTGTCCGGCCGGGGGGCAGAGCTGTTCGTCACCCCCCAGGACATCGACCAGCGGGTCACGGAGCTGGGCCGCATGGTGGGCTACGGCATCACACTGGCCCTCCAGCGCAGCCTGACGCTGGAGGATGTCACCGGTCTGCTGGGATAAGCACTTGCAAAACCCGCCCTTCCGCGCTACAATGGCACCAGAAAAAGGAAGGGAGGCCCCCTCAATGGATTTTAACCCGCAGTTACAGCTGGCCGGCCTGCTGGAGTGGATGGACACCCAGCTCAAGGCCTGTCACGGCCGCACCGCCGTCATCGGCATCTCCGGCGGCAAGGACAGCTCCACCGTGGCGGCGCTGGCCGCCGCTGCCTATGGCCGGGAGCATGTGTTCGGCGTCCTGATGCCCGACGGCGTCCAGCCGGACATTGACTACTCACAGGCGCTGGTGGAGCATCTGCAGATCCCCCACTGCACCATCAACATCCACGACGCGGTGCAGGGCGTGCTGAAGGAGATGGCGCGCGTGGGCCTGACGCCCAGCCGCCAGACCACCGTGAACCTGCCCAGCCGCATCCGCATGTCCACGCTGTACGCCGTGGCCCAGTCGCTGGACGACGGCGTGGTCATCAACACCAGCAACCTGTCGGAAGACTGGGTGGGCTACTGCACCATCTACGGCGACAGCGCCGGCGCCTTCTCGCCGCTGGGTATGTACACCACGGAGGAGGTCATTGCGCTGGGCCGTCAGCTGGGCCTGCCGGAGAAGTTCCTCATCAAGCCGCCCTCCGATGGTTTGACCGGCCTCACCGACGAGGACAATCTGGGCTTCACCTACCATGCGGTGAATGAGTATGTCCGCCGGGGCGTGGCGGACCCCGCCATCAAGGAGCAGATCGACGCGAAGCACCGGGCCAGCCGCTTCAAGTTCCAGACCATCCCCGTGTACCACAACGGCCTGCCCATGGCGCTGGAGGAGGAAACGGACTACTACAAATAAGCGAAAAGCAGGCAGAAGGCCCGCGGGACACCGCGGGCCTTCTTTGCGCCCTGCCGGGACGCGGCTCTGCCCCACCCGCGCAGGGTATTCCGCCCCTCGGGCGCGGGTCGCTTTTGCCAACAGCGGCAAAAGTGCTGCTTGAAGCCTGCGGCTTCAAGGCTTTCGCGCAGAGGTGGGCACCGCAACAATGACCACCCCCGAACTCCCGGCGCGGAATGTGCAAGCAGTACGCAAAAAGAGACGGACGCGGAAGCGTCCGTCTCTTTTGATCTGCTTTTTTAGTACGCCAGCTTCTCCGCCAGATAGGCCTTCAGCTCGCTGATAGGCACGCGCACCTGCTGCATGGTGTCGCGCTCGCGGACGGTGACGCAGTTGTCGCCCTCGTGCTCGGCGTCACCCACGGTGTCGAAGTCCACGGTGATGCAGTACGGGGTGCCCACCTCGTCCTCCCGGCGATAGCGCTTACCGATGGAGCCGGTCTCGTCGAAGTCGATCATCCACTCCTTCGCCAGCTCGGCGTAGACCTCACGGGCCTTGTCACTGAGCTTCTTACTCAGGGGCAGCACCGCCGCCTTGTAGGGCGCCAGCGCCGGGTGCAGGTGCAGCACCACGCGGACATCGTTCTTCTCCGCGTCCACGACCTCCTCGTCGTAGGCGTCCACCAGCACGGCCAGCACGCTGCGCTCCACGCCCAGGGACGGCTCCACCACATAGGGGATGTAGCGCTCGTTGGTCTCCGGGTCGAAGTAGGTCAGATCCTTGCCGGACACGGTCTGGTGCTGGGTCAGGTCATAGTCGGTGCGGTCCGCCACGCCCCACAGCTCGCCCCAGCCGAAGGGGAACAGGAACTCGAAGTCCGTGGTGGCCTTGGAGTAGAAGCACAGCTCCTCGGGGTCGTGGTCGCGCAGCCGCAGGTTCTCGTCCTTCAGGCCGATGCCCAGCAGCCAGTTGTGGCAGAAGGTGCGCCAGTAGTTGAACCACTCCAGATCAGTGCCGGGCTTGCAGAAGAACTCCAGCTCCATCTGTTCGAATTCGCGGACGCGGAAGATGAAGTTGCCCGGGGTGATCTCGTTGCGGAAGGACTTGCCGATCTGGCACACGCCGAAGGGCAGCTTGCGGCGGGTGGTGCGCTGGGTGTTGACGAAGTTGGTGAAGATGCCCTGCGCCGTCTCAGGCCGCAGGTACACGGTGTTCTTGGCGTCCTCGGTGACGCCCTGGAACGTCTTGAACATCAGGTTGAACTGCCGGATGTCGGTGAAGTTATGCTTGCCGCAGGTGGGGCAGGGGATGTTCTTGTCCTCGATGAAGTCCTTCATCTCCTGCTGGGAGAAGGCGTCGATGGGCTTGGGCAGGGTTACGCCGTTCTGGCCGCACCAGTCCTCGATGAGCTTGTCGGCGCGGAAGCGCTCCTTGCACTCCTTGCAGTCCATCAGGGGGTCGGAGAAGCCGGCCAGATGGCCGCTGGCCACCCAGGTCTGGGGGTTCATGAGGATGGCGGCGTCCTGCCCCACGTTGTAGGGGTTCTCCTGCACGAACTTTTTCCACCATGCCTTCTTGATGTTGTTCTTCAGCTCCACGCCCAGGGGGCCGTAGTCCCAGGTGTTGGCCAGGCCGCCGTAGATCTCGGAGCCTGCGAAGATGATGCCGCGGTTTTTGCACAGCGCCACGATCTTGTCCATGGTCTTTTCGGTGTTTTTCATGTGCTCGTCTCCTTTTATGTGAATATTATTGGTCTGCATGGTCAAGCCGCCTCCGGCGGCGCTACCTGCACAGTCACGACGCCAGCATTCCAATCCGTCTGGCCTGTGGACACACCGTACCACCACATTGTCCCGCCGTCCGGCAGGTGGTACAGAATGGCATAGAATTCTCTTGGGTGCAGCGCCATGGGATAGTTGCTCTCCGGCAGCTGATCTCCCGTGGTCTGCCACGCGGAAAAGGCGTCGTATCCGCCCTCCACGCGCCAGAACTCGCGGCTGGCGTAATCACTCCAATCGGATATATCCTGCTCTCCGAAGTAGGACGCCGCATACGCCTTTCCGGCGATGGTCAGTGTGTCCGTGCGGAGCGGTTCCAGCTCCGGTTTTTCTTCCCGCGCCAGATTGGCACAGGTCAGCGTTACCTTGCTGCCGTAGTGCGCCGCAATTTGAGCCGCCATGGAGGGTACGGTACCGGTCTGATGATCCATCCCGTTGGGGTCGGCGTGGGCGGCGCCGCAGAAGGCCACTATGCTGACGCCGCCCAGTGCGTCAAAGGCCGTGCAGAAATTGGCCGCCAAGGCGTACTCCCGCTGCACGTCGGCCTCATCGTCGGCGCCGCGCCGATAGTACATGACGCCCTGCTTGATGCTCTGCTCTACCGTACGGTATACGTCGGTGTCGGTCTTTCCTTCGTCCTCCAGAAGCTGGCGCGCCTTTTCGCCGGAGGTGGCATACTGATGCTCTATGTCAAAGCCGTGGAACACCGTGTCCGGACACGTCTCCTTGATCTGATGGTAAAAGTCCGCCACCACCTCCGCGTGGAACAGCGTCCCCTCGCAGGCGCCGTACACCATGTCCCAATAGACATCGTCCTCCGCCGCCATCCAGCGGTTCAGCAGCAGCGTGGAGCCTGCGCCCATCTCTATGAACAGGTGCCGCATCCCTTGGCTGTAGCAGGTCTGCCACAGCGCCAGCTCCTTATCCAGGCAGGCGGCGTTGGCGTGTTCCTCGCCGTAAATGAATATCTCCCCTGTGGGCGCACCCGTTTCCGCCGGTGCGCCGCAGGCCGTCAGTCCCAGCAGGGCTGCCAGCAGCAGCGCCAGTATCCTCTTTTTCATAGACTGCCCTCCTTGAGCGGCAAAAAACGCCCTGATGCCATTGCTGACATCAGGGCGAACTAAGCTTTAGTCCGTGGTTCCACCTGAATTTGGATCGCTCCACACTCTCGTGCCGGTAACGGAGGCTCCGGCGGGCATTTCCTCCCGCGGCTCCGGGCAGCCACGCCCATCATCGCCTGTAACGGGAAAAGGATAGCATCTTTTCGCCCGCCAGTCAAGGGCTTTTTTCTCCGCCGGAGCGGCTTACAGGTAGTTCAGCGGGTTGAGGAACGTACCGTTCAGCTGGATGCGGAAGTCGCAGTGGTTGCCGCTGGAGATACCGGTGGAGCCCATCCGGGCGATCTGCTGACCCTTGTGGACGTGCTCGCCCACGGACACCAGCAGCGAGCTGTTGTGGCCGTAGTAGGTGACATAGCCGTTGCCGTGGTCGATCTTCACCAGATAGCCGTAGCCGCCCTGCCAGCCGGAGTAGATGACGGTGCCGCCGTCGGAGGCGTAGATGGGCGTGCCGTAGCTGTTGGCGATGTCGATGGCCTCGTGGTAGGTGCTGGCGCCGCGGATACCGGTGTTGCGCCGTCCGAAATAGGACGTGATGATGCCGTTGCAGGGCCAACCGAAGCTGCCGGTGGGATACCACGACGGGCGCTCCTTGGTGCCCCGCAGGGACAGCTGCGTCACAGGCTGGGACAGCGTGACGCTGGCCACGATCTCCCGCTCCGTCTCCGTACCGTTGATATAGGTGACGTTGGCGGTGACGTCCGCCTTGCCGTAGACGCCGGGGGACGTGACCTTGTACTCGCCCTGATACATGGAGGGATCATCGGTGTACTCCACGGGGTAGGGCACATCCTGCACATAGCGCTGGCGCTCCACGTTCACCACCGTCAGGTAGGGCACGGCGTTGCTGATGGTCAGCACGTCGCCTGTCCGCAGGATCTTGGGGTCGTAGCCGGGGTTCAGCTTCATCAGGGCGTCCACCGACAGGCCGTATTCATCGGCGATGCTGTAATAGCTGTCGCCGCTCTTGACGGTATAGGTGACCTCGCCCTCCTTGGTCTCGTTGAGGATCTCGGCGATGTAGCCCAGATTCATGACGTAGGACTTGTCCACATACTCCTGCCGGATCTCCACGTCCTCCACGAAGTAGGCGTCTACCGTGTCCTCCGTCTGGTAGCCCAGCTTCAGCTGGGCCAGGATGTCGTCCAGTGCGTCGGGGAACGTGGTGGCCACCACCTTCTCCCCGTCCACATACAGGACGTAGGCGTACTCCACCAGACCCAGCTCGTCGGTCAGCTCGTTGCGCAGGTCCTCCTCCGACGCCATCTCCTTGCGCAGAAACACGCCGGTCTCGGTCTGCAGCAGGGACTGGTCCACCTTGTAGCTGCCGTCGTGCAGCGTCTCGCGGGTAATGCCCTCCACCTCGGACACCGCCAGCTCCACCGCGTGGGCGGAGGGGACAACGCCCAGATCCTTGCCGTCATAGACGGCGCGGGCGCCCACGGTGTACAGGGACAGCACCGTGGCGGCGGCGGCCAGGCTCAGGGCCACGGCCAGGAAGGCCGCCGGGTGCAGCTTCATCTGCTCGAAATGGCTGCGCCGACGGTCGCCGGCACGGATGAGCCGCTTGCGGCGGTGCGACACCCGCTCCCGCAGGTTGGCGCCCAGCCGGGGCAGGCTGTTCCAGAAAAACAGGAACAGCTGGGCCGCGCCGTGCTCCGATTCGGGGAAGCGGCTGCCGCGGCTCTCGTCCACCAGATGGCGCGCCCCGCCCCGCACCCGTCCGAACCACGCGGCGATGCGCTTGACGCCCGCCTGCAGGTTCAGGGTGAACAGGTCGGCGTGCTCCTCGCGGTACACCCGCCAGCTCTTCAGGTTGTCGATCCATAGCTGCCACAGGGTGGACAGCGTCATAGGCTCCCGGTTGGGGTCCCGGGGCGTATTCTTTTGTTGGTTTTTCTGTTCTAATTGCTGTTTCATAAGGGGTCACACCTAAAAGTTACAAAATCGTTACAAACGGTATCATACATTGTTTCCAGCCGCGCGTCAAGAAAAAAATTGTAAACGATTTGGAAAATGCCCCGGAAAATAACGGAAAGCACCCCGTTCGGGGTGCTTTCCGCGTATGTAGAGGTCAGTATTTTTCGTCCAGCCGTGCGATGAGGGCGGCGATGGCGTCCTCCCGGCAGTCCGGCAGCGTCCGGACGCAGGGCAGCGCCCGCACCTCCGGCAGGGCGTTGGCCGGGGCGAAGGCCATACCGGCCCACGTCAGCATGGAGATGTCGTTGGCGTGGTCGCCCACGCAGGCCACGTTGGCCTGTGGGATGTGCAGCAGCTCCGCCATACGGCGCACCATGCCGCCCTTGTTGGCACCCTTGGCCGTCAGCTCCACCAGCGACTCGCTGCTGGCCACGATCTCGTAGTCGCCGAACCAGCTCTGCGCCCGGAGGTAGGCCAGCAGCGCCGCCTGATCCTCCGGCTCCGTGGAAAACAGCGCCTTGCTGATGGGGGACGGCACCTGCTCCATACTGTCCACGATCACCGTGGGCGAGTGGGTCACATGAAGGTGCCGCCGGGTCACATCGTTGGGCTGAAGGGCGTGGATGTCGTTGTTGTCGTGATACAGCTCCACCGCCGCGAAGGGCAGCTCCCGGATGGTCTGGGCGATGTTGGCCCGGGCCGTTTCCGGCAGGAACGCCTCGCAGAGGTACTTCCCGGCGGAGAAGTCGTAGATGGCCGCGCCGTTGAACAGGATGGTGGGGCCGTTCATGGGCACGCCGTCGGCCACCGCCTCAAAGGCGGGCTTGGCCCGGCCCGTGGCCACGGAGAAGATGCCGCCCTCCGCCATGAAATAGCGGATGGCCGCCTGGTTGGCATCGGACACCGGAGGCATGGGCCGGCACAGCCGCAGGGCCTCCTCGGTGTAGGTCAGTGTGTTGTCATAGTCGCTGGCCAGCAGCAGACCGGTAAATTTTCCCATGGTGCGTCACGCCTCCGTGTTCTGGCTGGGATTGCCGCCGCCGCTGCCGCCTCTGCGGCGTCCGCCCCGGTGGCGGGAGCGCTTCTTCTGCTCGCCGCTGCCGCTCTGGGCGCTCTGCCCCTCCTGCTGGGGCTTGGGAGCGCGGGGCGCCGTCTGCTGCGGCGCATTGCCGCCTGTGCTGCCGCCGCTGCCGCCCCGGCGTCCCCGGCGGCGGCTGCCCTGCCGGGGCTTGTCCCCTGCGGCGGGCTTATCGGCCTTTTCGGGCTTGTCGGCTTTCTCGGCCTTGGCGGGCTTGTCCGCCTTCACCTGTCTCTTATACACATCTCCGAGCCCACGAGACGTAGAGGAATCTCG
>URVR01000051.1 GCA_900551355.1 uncultured Eubacteriales bacterium
CCATCTCGCCGAAGCGCTGGCCGCCGAACTGGGCCTTGCCGCCCAGAGGCTGCTGGGTCACCAGGGAGTAGGGGCCGGTGGAACGGGCGTGGATCTTATCATCCACCAGATGGTGCAGCTTCAGGAAGTACACATAGCCCACGGTGACCTTGTTGTCGAACCGCTCGCCGGTACGTCCGTCGTACAGCCAGCTCTTGCCCTCGGGATCCAGGCCGGCCAGCTCCAGCGCCTCGGAAATATCCTTGTCGGTGGCGCCGTCGAAGATGGGGGTGGCCACCTTCCAGCCCAGGGTCTTGGCGGCGTAGCCCAGATGGACCTCCAGCACCTGACCGATGTTCATACGGCTGGGCACGCCCAGGGGGTTCAGCACGATATCCAGCGGTGTGCCGTCGGGCAGGAAGGGCATATCCTCCTGGGGCAGCACGCGGGACACGACGCCCTTGTTGCCGTGGCGGCCGGCCATCTTGTCGCCGGGCTGGATCTTGCGGCGCTGGGCGATGTAGACGCGGACCACCTGGTTCACGCCCGGCCCCAGCTCGTCGCCATTCTCGCGGGTAAACACCTTGGTGTCGATGACGATGCCGCTCTCGCCGTGAGGCACCTTCAGAGAGGTGTCGCGGACCTCGCGGGCCTTCTCGCCGAAGATGGCGCGCAGCAGGCGCTCCTCGGCGGTGAGGTCGGTCTCGCCCTTGGGCGTGACCTTGCCCACCAGAATATCGCCGGCATGGACCTCGGCGCCCACGCGGATGATGCCGCGCTCGTCCAGATCCTTCAGCGCCTCCTCGCCCACGTTGGAGATATCGCGGGTGATCTCCTCGGGCCCCAGCTTGGTGTCGCGGGCGTCGATCTCGTATTCCTCGATGTGGATGGACGTGTACACGTCCTCCTTCACCAGCCGCTCGTTGAGCAGCACGGCGTCCTCATAGTTGTAGCCTTCCCACGTCATGAAGCCCACCAGGATGTTGCGGCCCAGTGCGATCTCGCCCTGATCGGTGGCGGGACCGTCCGCCAGCACGGTGGGATCGTCGCCGCCGTGGACGCGCTCGCCCACGGAGACGATGGGCTTCTGGTTGATGCAGGTGCCGTGGTTGGAGCGCAGGAACTTGATGAGCTTGTAGTCCTTGGTCTCGCCGCTGTCATAGCGGACGGACACGCTGGTGGCGTCCACCTTGGTCACCACACCGTCGCCCTCGGCCAGCACGGCCACCTCGGAGTCCAGGCAGATCTTGTGCTCCATGCCGGTGCCCACGATGGGGGCCTCCGGCTTCAACAGGGGCACGGCCTGACGCTGCATGTTGGCGCCCATCAGGGCGCGGTTGGCGTCGTCGTTGGGCAGGAAGGGGATCATGGCCGTGGCGATGGACACCATCATGCGGGGCGACACGTCGATATAGTCCACGCTGTTGCGGGGGACCTCCACGATCTCGTCGCGATGGCGGCAGGTGATACGCTCGCGGGTCAGGCACCCGTTCTCGTCCACCGGCTCCGCCGCCTGACCCACCACATACTGATCCTCCACGTCGGCGGTCATGTAGGTGATGTCGTCGGAGACCCTGCACGTCTCGTGATCCACGGCGCGGAACGGCGCCTCGATAAAGCCGTACTCGTTGATGCGGGCATAGGTAGCCAGATAGGAGATCAGGCCGATGTTGGGGCCTTCGGGCGTCTCGATGGGGCACATACGGCCGTAGTGGCTGTAATGCACGTCTCGGACCTCCATGTTGGCGCGCTCGCGGCTCAGACCGCCGGGGCCCAGTGCGGACAGACGGCGCTTGTGGGTCAGCTCAGCCAGCGGGTTGGTCTGATCCATGAACTGGCTCAGGGGGCTGGAGCCGAAGAACTCCTTGATGGCCGCGGTGACAGGCCGGATGTTGATAAGGCTCTGGGGCGTCACCACATCCAGATCCTGGATGGTCATGCGCTCGCGGATGACCCGCTCCATGCGGGAGAAGCCGATGCGGAACTGGTTCTGCAGCAGCTCGCCCACGCAGCGCAGGCGGCGGTTGCCCAGATGGTCGATGTCGTCCTTGGTCACCAGGCCGTGGGCCAGGGCGTTCATATAGTTGATGGACGCAAAGATGTCGTCCACGATGATGTGCTTGGGCACCAGATCGTCGGCGTGCAGGCGGCACTGGGCGATGAGCTCCTCGCCGCTGTACTGGCCCAGCAGCTCCTGCAGCACGTCGTAGCGCACGCGCTCCTTGATGCCGCACTTCTCCCGGGGATCGAAGTCCACATAGCGGGACATGTCGCACATCTTGTTGGTGAAGATCTTCAGCGTCTCGCCGGACTCCAGCGCCACGGTGATCTCGTACACGCCCACGGCGTCCAGCTCGGCGCAGTCGGCGGCGGTCAGCACGTGGCCGTCCTCGAAGATGATCTCGCCGGTGGCGGGGTTCGCCACAGGCACTGCCAGCTTCTGGCCCTTGGCGCGGGACCAGATGGTCAGCTTCTTGTTGAACTTGTACCGGCCCACCATGGACAGGTCGTACCGGCGGGGATCGAAGAACAGGCCCTGCAGCAGGGTCTCGGCGGAATCCACCGTGGGCGGCTCGCCGGGACGCAGCTTGCGGTAGATCTCCAGCAGCGCCTCCTCGTAGGTCTTGCAGGTATCCTTCTCCAGCGTGGCCACGATGCGGCGGTCGTCGCCGAAGCGCTCCAGGATCTCCGCGTCGGTCCGGAGCCCCATGGCGCGGATCAGGCAGGTGATGGGCAGCTTGCGGTTCTTGTCGATACGGACCCAGAACACCTCGCTGGTGTCGGTCTCATACTCCAGCCACGCGCCCCGGTAGGGGATGACGGTGCTGGTCAGCAGGGGCAGATCGGTCTTCAGATCGATCTCCTTGCCGTAGTACACGCCGGGGGAGCGGACGATCTGGCTGACCACCACGCGCTCGGCGCCGTTGATGACGAAGGTGCCGCCGTGGGTCATCAGCGGGAAATCGCCCATGAAGATCTCCTGCTCCTTGATCTCGCCGGTCTCCTTGTTGTGCAGGCGCACCCGCACCTTCATGGGGGCGGCATACGTGGCGTCCCGCGCCTTGCACTCCTCCACGTCGTACTTGGGCTTCTCGTCCATGCTGTAATCAATGAAGCTCAGCTCCAGATTACCGGCATAGTCCGTGATGGAAGCCACGTCGGCAAAAACCTCCCGCAGGCCGGTCTCCAGGAACCACTTGTAGGATTTCTTCTGGATCTCCAGCAGGTTGGGCATTGCCATGACCTCTTCGTGGCGGGCAAAATTCTTGCGCAGGGTCTTGCCATAATACTTGTCCTTGGCCATTCAACGATCACGCCTTTCTATTTGTTACTTCTTTTCCGGCCGCGTCCGGCTCTCGCCAGCAAGCCTGCCGCGGCCCCTATGGGTCGGCTCCGGAGCGATACGCACGGGCTTGTTGGCGTTTTTTGTGCCGCCGCCCTTGTATTCCGCCGCCGGAGATGGTATACTGTGGTCAGATGAAAGTGGGGATGTGTTTGCGTCCATCCTCCCAATATAAGCGCTTCATTATATCAAAATCCGGAAGTGCTGTCAAGTCCTGTCTGCGCCTCCGGGCGCTTTTTTTCATCCAAAAACGGCGGAATGCCCTATGGCATCCGCCGTTTTTCCGTTTATTGCACCGCCGTGATGACGCCGTCCGCAATGGTCACGCCCCACGCGGAGGACGCGGCCTCCGCCGGCGCGGCCTGTATGGCCTCGGCCAGCACCTCCACCACCTGATAGATGGTGCTGCCGTCCAGCCCCGTGCCGGTCTCCAGCACCATCGGCTCACACAGCACGCCGGTCATGTCCCCCGGCGCCACCGCCTCGGTGCAGTAGTAGGTGCCGCCGCTGCCGGCCCGCCAGCCGCTGCGCAGCTGCACCGCCGGCGACCGGGCAGGCACACCGCCTACCGCCTCGCCGTCGGCGTTGGCCCACCAGCTCACCAGCCGCACCCGCACATAGGCGGGATAGGTGCCGGTGTTCTTCACCCGGATGTTGGACTTCACGTCGCCGACATGGCTGCCGGAGGTGTAGGTGTCATCGTTCAGCTGCTCCTGCACCCTGCACATGACCTCCGCCGGTGCAAACTGGTTCTCCGCTCCGGCCTTCCGGAACATGAACGCCATCGTCACGCCCACCGCCGCCAGAGCCGCCGCGGCAGCCGCCAGCACCAGCCATCGCTTTTTCCGCACCTTCACCGCGTCACCCCTTTCTGTTGCGGACCGCATCGCTGCTGCCGCTGAGCCACTTGTCCCGCACCGCCGCATCGCCGAAGGTGACGGATGTGCCCGCCTCCGTGACCTTGACGGTCTTCGCGGCGTCGCCGTACCGCCAGGACCAGCCGCTCACCTGCTCCACGACGTAGCTGCGGCACGGCAGGTCACGGATCACCGCGCTGCCGCTGCCGGTGATGGTGACATACGTCACCATGTCCGGATCGTCCGCCGCCGTGACCCTGTACACGAACACCTGCTCTCCGGCGCCCTCATCGTCCGTGCCGTTTTCCCGGACGATGGTCAGATCGCCGAAGGCCGGCATGAACTTGGCGTAGAACACGTTCTTATTGGGATTGGTCAGCAGCCCGTCCCGCTTGGGCAGGATCTTCGCGTCCGTCACCTCCGCCATGCTCTCCGGCACCGGCACGGTGCAGGCCTCGTCCAGATACCAGCCCTGGAAGGCATAGCCCGCCTCCGCCTCTGCCGTGGAGCCGGCAAGCGCCTCCGTACCGCTGACCACCTCGATGGTGCGGCTCACCGTGCCGCCGCCGAAGGGCCACACGCGGTACTCCACGGTGTACTGCTTCGTCTCGTAGTAGAAAATAATGTAGTTCTGCTCGTCCTGTGGCCGCAGGCTGATGCGCTGCTCCGCCGCCGACACGCAGCTCATGCCGTCGATGTCCTCGGCCTGCGCCGTCACCACCGCGCCGTAGCGCCCCTCGTCGGTCTTCACCGGCAGCAGCACGCCGTTGCTGTGCTCCGTGTCGTCCTTGTTGTAAGTCAGACCCGCCAGATTGCTGATGTCCGTGCCGTACCGCAGGTGGTACACCCGGTAGCTCTGGGTGTTCCGGACGTAGAACACATACAGCTCCGCGCCGTCGGCGCTGATGGTGAACGTAAAGCCGTCCGCGCCCTGCGTCACCTGCTGCGCCGTGCCATCCGCCGTCACCACGCCGGTGGTCAGCGGCGTGAAGCCGCTGAAGGTCTGGGGCCGGATGGTCTGCATGCTGCCCACCGCGCCGATGCCCTCCGTGTGGAACGACGCCTCGGTGTAGTTGACGTAGCCGCCGTTTCCGTCCGGCGTCAGGGCATCCTCCGCCGCGTCCAGATCCTGCAGCATGTAGTGCACCGCGTAGTAGGCGTTCTGCACGTCCGGCGTGTAGTAGAATGTCACCACGTTGTCCTTGGAGCCCACATACTTGCCGTTCTCGTCCTTCTCCACCGCCAGCACCAGCCGCTTGTAGAATGCATCCGGCATGTAGTTGGTGATCACGGCGAACCGCTCCGTCACCACCGCCATCTGCGTGGTCTTTTCCTCGGTGCCGCCGCCGGGCGCGTCCGGGATGAGCCGGTCGTCGCTGAGGTACCGGTACTCCACGGTGTAGCCGATGTTCTCCGCGTGGACGTAGGTGAACGTGAACACGTTCGCCGTGGGATCGCTCTTGTCGTCCTCGCACTGGATGGTGGCGGAGTGGCTGGCCAGTGTGGGATAGTAACCGCTGTTGTAGTCGTCGTACAGCTGGCCAAGGGGCGCGCCCGCCTTGGGGATAAACGTCCGGGTAGTCCCCTGGAACGCATAGCCGACGGAATCGTCGGCCACCGTCCGGTGGAACCCGCCGTCCTCCGCCAGATAGACGTAGCGCCGCGTCTCGCCGCCGCTGCCGGCCGTATAGGCCGTGTTGTCCCGGGGGTTGTACAGCGCGGCGGCCCGGGCCGCCGCCGTCCACGCGGCGTCCGTCTCCGCCTCCAGCGTGACATAGTGGATGATGAACGGCTGCGCCGAGTGGGTGCCCCAGTCCGCGAACACGTTCATGTCCCGGACGATGGGCATATCCAGCGGTGTATAGGCCGTTTTCTTGTGGCTCTTCATGTAGAACCAGCCGCCGAAGACGTAGTCGTGGCCGCTGGTATCCTCCGGCGTCGCCACGTCCTCCGCCAGCGCGCCGTGATCCACCTTCAGGTCGTGCAGCACCTCCACGGAGGTGTCCCCCGCCTCATAGGCCAGCATGTCGTCGTAGGTGCGGAAGAACCGCACGTCATGCTGCACCGGCGCCCACTTGGCGTACAGTACCAGGTGAGCGGCGGGCATGGTGCTGCCCGGCACATATTCGCTGCCGTCATAGCAGCCGGGGCTGGTGTACCAGCCGCCGAAGGTGTAGGCATCCTTCTCCAGCGTCTCCGGATAGGGTGGGATACCCGCCTCGTTGCCGGTGGCCTCCCGGATATAGGCGTCGATGCCTCCCTCAAAGGGCACTTCGTAATCCTTGGCCCTGCTGTAATTGTGCAGCGCCAGATTGTAGCTCTGCCGCTTGTAGAACAGGTTGGCGGTATAGCTCAGCCGCCCGTCGTCCAGCGTACCGTTGTCCTCCTGCAGCCACCCCGCGTCGCGCTCGCCTGCGCTGACGAAGCCCGGCAGGCCCGGCCGGGTCTGGTCCGCGATCGTTTTGTTGTTATCGGCGGCGTACACGGTGCGGTACAGGTCGTAGGACACGCCGTTGAATATCTTGTTTCCCTCCTGGCCCGCCGGCGTCTCCACATACAGCTTGTAGATCCACTGTCGGGGATTGCTCCAGCTGATGTCCGCGCCGTTGTCGAAGAAGGCCAGGAAGTTCATATCATCGGGATCCTGCCGGTCTGCGAACCGCTCATCCGTAACAAAGCTGTCCTTATACACCAGCTGCTCGTCCAGAATGGGATAATAGCACTTGATGGTGGCGTTGGGGTTCGTCCAGTTGTACTGGATGTTGTACTCGCCGTTCCACCCGGCGAAATAGGCGTAGTTGCCCCACTGTCCCTCGCCCATGTGATCCTTGGCCTCGTTGCTGGTGTGGGTGCCGGACACCTTCACCTTATCGAACACCTCGCTGGGCCACAGCACCGACAGGTCTGCGCCGTACCGCGCATCGAATTCAAAGTAATAGAACTTGTGTTCCCTCTCGTTGTAGCCGCTCTCCGGCAGCGTGCCGGTGGTGTACGTCACGCCTGCCGGCGCGTTGATCTTCGGCAGTGCCGGCACCTCGCCCCAGTGGCTGCTGGCGATATTCTCCAGCAGGGATGTCACGTCGTTCACCACGGCGCCGTTCTTCGTCGGACGCCCATTCTGGTTGCTCCGCCCGTCCATGCCGTCTTGCTGATGGCCGAACTTGTAGGTGCTGCCGCCCACGATGTAGTATTTCGGATCGCCGCCGTTCTTCCTCTCTTGCGCGTAGAAGAACCGCATGGTGTACACCCGCCGGGTGTAGTAGACGTTGACCACAGTGGAGCCGTCGCCCTTCACCAGCACATCCTTATCCGCGTGGCTGTACACATACTGCCGGAAGCTCTGGGCATAGCAATCGCTGCTGTGGGTGTGGCTTTCATCGTTCTCCAGATGGCACAGGGCGGTGGTGGCCGTCAGATCGTTGCCGCCGCTGACCGTCTCGCCGGAGACGGCGCCCACGCTCTCCGCGCCCACATAGCTGTACCTGTCATCGTCGGCGTTCTGCAGCCAGTACACCTTGGTGTAGGTCGTCTCCGCCTGCGTCCAGATGGCGATGTAGCTCAGATTCTCGTCGGGGATGGTGCCGGGCAGCTCGTCCGCCGTCCCGTCTCCCTTCCCGTCCTCTCCCACCAGATCCCAGCCGCCGAACACATAGCCGTGGCGGGTAGGCTCGTTCACCAGAAACGGCGTGCCGTACCGTGCGTACACCGGCTCCGTGCCGTAGCCGCCGTTGATGTCGAACTTGATGAGGTGATAATTCCGGTCGTAGTAGCACTCAAACACGGTGGAGCCGTCCGCCGCCACCGCCTCGGGATAGTGGTACAGCTTGTTGAAGCCCACGGAGTGGGCCGCGTCCGCCGCCAGCATCTCATTGGTGATGATGGTGCCGGTGCGGGCGGTGCGCTGCTGGTACAGCGACACGTCCTCCGTGTAGAAATCGTCGTGGATGTTCTGGAAGTAGAACCGCGCCGCGTAGGGCACGTTGATGGCCTTGTAGTACACGTTCACCACATACGCGGCCTTGTCATAGTCCTCCGTTATGTGCAGCACGATGCTGTCCGCCCGGTCCGGCGCGTCCACCTCGCCCTGCGCCGGCACGGTGATGTCCGGCTGCGCCGCGTTGTAGTACGGCGCGTAGCCCAGATAGGTGGGGGAGATCACCGTATTGCTGTACGCCGTGCCCTGCTGGATCTGGGCGCTGAAGCCCGTATAGATGGGCAGCCCCGTCTCCGCGTCCAGATAGTTGATGGAGACCTGCACATATTCGCTGGTCCGGGCGCTGCGGCCCGCCCGGCGCGCCGCCCTTTTCGCGGCAGACGCCGACTGCGCCTGCTGCGCCGCCCGCTGCTGCACCTGCGCCGCCTCATAGGCGGCCACATCCGCCTGCGTCACCGGCACAGCCAGCTCTGCCGCCACGCACACCGGCTCAGAGACTGCCGTCTCCCCGTCCGCCGCAGCCGCGCACCGCACATAGGCGCTGCCCGTACCGTCCAGCACCTCCCGCACCAGCGCATAGGACACCGTCAGCGCGGCGCTGTCCGCGCCGTAGATGTCCACCCAGCCCTCCTCGGTGAGGATCTGCCACTGCAGCCCGGCGCCCTCGACGGTGCATGCCGCCTCCACGGCGGCGTTCTCCGCCTGACTGATGGTCAGCTGCTCCACGGCCCGGCCGTCCTGCGTCACCGACACGGACAGCTCCGCCGCGTCCGCCTCCGTCACCAGCGCCGGCAGCAGCTGCACCGTCATCACAAGGCTCAGCAGCAGCGATACCAGCCGCCGGCCTCTCTGCTTTTCATTGCTTCTGCGATCCATCTCGCGTCCCCCTGTTGTCTCATGACGCGGCGCGCACCGCGCTCCAGGCCGCCTCGGCCCGGGTCGTACTGTCCATGCCGTCGTCCAGTCCCTGATACTGCACGGCGGCTGCCTGTATGTCGATGCGCAGCCCCGTGTCCGCCAGTGCCCGCAGGCGGCTGGCCGTCACATCGGCGCTGACCGTGATGCGTCCGCTGTCCCTGAGCACCGCCGCGGAGAACGGCGTGTTGGCCGGTACGATCTGATAGTACACGGCGCTGTCCGTCCCGCCGTGCAGCAGCTGCCACGCGGCGTCCACGCCCCACGCCGACAACGCCGTACCGCCGCCGTCCTGTATGGCGTAGCTGTGGGTGCCGGTACGCTGCCAGCCCTCCGTCTCCAGCTCCAGAAACACATAGCACGCCATCTCGCTGCTCTCCAGCGTCACCACGGCGTTCTTGGTGAGCTCCACGCCCGGCGCCAGCAGCCACCTGCCGCCCTCCGCCGGTACGTCGCCCGTCTCCGTCACCGTCAGGTCCCGGATGACAGCCACCCGCGCCGCGTCTCCGCCGTGGGAGGAGGTCACATAACGGGAAAACGTCACGCCCGTCAGTGCGAACGTGACCACCAGCAGATACAGGAGGTACGCCCGCAGCGGCAGACGCACCCGGTTCTTTTTCTTCTGTTCCTCCACAGAGCATAGCCTCCCTTCCGCCTTATGCCTCTTTGACCTTGCGCCGTCCCAGCGCCTCCGGCGCCCACAGCACCAGCGGCAGCGCCAGCACCAGGCACAGCATGCCCAGCGGCGTCCGCAGCAGCCGCACTGCGCCGCCCACGCCGGGAAGCACCAGAACGACCCGTCCCAGCACATCCTCCGGCGGCGTCACGGCGGCGTCCTCCGTGTTGTTGGCGTCGCCTCTGGTGCGGTAGCCCTCCGCCGTCACCGCCGTGATGCGGTGCGTCACCGTATGGCTGCCGCTGCGGAACATGATGATGTCCCCGGCGTCGTAGGACGCCTCCTCATGGGTCACCACCAGATCGTCCGGCTCGATGGTGCCGGACATGCTGCCCGTCAGCACCACGGCGCTGCGCAGACCCAGCACCGCCGGATCCTCCGTGCCCAGCCGCTGGGCCGCCAGCACATAGAGATTCGCCGCCAGCAGCACCGCCAGCACCGCTGTCACCGCACCGCTGCATATCCTACCGGCCAGTCTGGCCGCCCTTCTCATCTTCATCGCTTCTGCGTCTCCTTCCGCCCAGGCCCAGCACCGCCAGCGCCGTGCCGGTCACCGCCATCATGCCCACATACCAGCCCAGCGGGAAACGGTCGCCTGTCTTGTGGTTGGTGGGCCGTATCCACTGTCCCGGCTCCTCCGACACCACCAGATAGAACCCCAGCGTCACCCGGGCCGCCCGGCCCGCCGCCGCGCTGTCGCCCAGCGCCGCTGTCTCTTATACACATCTCCGAGCCCACGAGACGTAGAGG